>JAYTHK010000339.1:0-2826 GCA_043732665.1 Cytophagales bacterium
ATACTATTACTGCTTTTGATAAGTATTGGAAATAATGTTTATGCTGAATTAGCTAGTGTCGGTGATTCGGTTACTTGTACTCAAAAACTAAACAAAGCAAAAAAGGTTTACGATGCAGGCAAAATAAAAGATGTGGAGTCTTACCTTAAAGATTGTATTCAGCAGGGTTTTACGAAAGAAGAGAAAATGCAAGCATTGCGATTGCTTATTCTTTCCTACCTTTTTCAAGATGAGCACGATAAAGCAGAACAAAATCTATTATTTCTATTAAAAGAAGATCCAGAATATGTATTGAACCCAGCAGTTGATCCTGCTGAATTTTACGAATTATATAATTCTTATAGAACATTACCCATTATAAACATAGGTGTTACCGCCGGTTTTAATACGACCAATATTTCTGAAAAACAAGCCTATAGCGTAGGAAGCCAGTCAAGTGATAAATCAAGTTATAAAAGTCGGTTTGGGTTTCAAGGAGGACTAGTGGCGGATATCTTACTGTATAAAAAATTTCAGCTTAATACTGGAGCACTTTTGAGTTTGACTAATTTTACATACAAAAACACCTTTTTGTATGAAGGAGCTACAACACTTACTTCAAAAGAAAATCAAATGTGGATGAATATTCCTTTGGCATTGAAATACAATATTGGTAAAGGAAAAGTTAAATTTTATGGTTTAGCAGGAGGAATGTTTGGACTGCTGTTGAGCGACAATTCGAAATTATCAAGACAAAACAGTGACAACTCCAATGCTGCGAAAGAATCAACAGAAGCCTTTAGAACAATAAGGAATCCATATACTATATCGGCAATAGTAGGATTGGGTGTAAGGTATAAAGTTGGTTATGGCTATATTTTTCTAGATGCTCGATATAGTATTGGTTTAAAAAATGAAACTAATATTAAAAATCGTTTTTCTACAACAAATGGGGACAATTTATACTATTATGGTTATGTGAGTAGCGATTTTAACGCCAATAATTTATTGATTTCAGTAGGGTATATGAAATCAATATACAAACCTAAGAAGATAAGGCAACTTGGAAATGATTAATGAATCAATAACTTGATATAAAAAAATAAAAACTCATTTTAAAATGAATAAAATAATTAATAATATAGTTACGGTTTTTGTATTGATTTTTCTTCTGTTTATGGGAGGATGCAAAAAGAAAAATAAGGAAGATCTTTCCAAAGCATTTGTGAAATATTATGGAGGGTTGTTAGGAGAAAAAGCAGTGGAAGTTTTGCAAACCAGTGACGGTGGTTATGTAATAGCAGGTACAGCAATCACGGGAACAAATTTAGGTGATATATTAGTAATCAAAACAGATAACCAAGGAAATGAGTCTTGGCACAAAAGCTTTGGAGCTGCTTCTGTATATGATGAATGTGGTTCTATAGCTTTAATGCCCGATGGTGGATATATGGTTGTCGGCACTACAGCTCTTAAGCCCAACCAGATATTTAATGAGAAAGCATTGCAAATTTCGAAAGACAGTACTTGCGTGTTTGCTATAAGAATAGATGCTAGCGGAAATGTTATTTGGTCCAAACATTATGATAACCCAAGTGATCCACATGTCTTGGTTGGAGCATTTGGAAAAGCGGTGGTAGTAAATACCAATGGACAATCTTTTATTGCGGGTATGGTGGATAGTTCTTATGGCAGCCCAGTGGTGGTAGTCAACCTTAACTTATATGCTATTCTAGTAGACAACAGTACTGGAAATATATCTCAGTTAGGAGGAATTGACATTAAAGCTTTTCAATTTGGATCGAAGAATAATGATTACACATCAAGTGCAATAAAAGCATTCGATACTGGTTTTGGCGATGAATATCTTATTTCTTCCTCTACTATAATAGCAGGAGTGAATACTCTTCGTGTGGTCAAGGTTGGCATTATTGGAGGACTACTCTTCCCAAGGCTATGGCAAAGTACTGCTCCTTCAAATTTAAGTTGGACTGAACCTACCTATTACAGCGGAGCACAAATAATAAGAACTTCGGACAATAATTATATGCTAACGGGTACTAAAGGGACACCAACACTATCCTCTGATATTTTTATGATAAAACTTCTAGTATCTGATTTGTCTAAGATGCAGAGTTACTCGTATGGAGATCTTTCAGGGTTTAATAATCTTGGTGTTTCTATAGCACCAACTAACGATGGTGGTTATGTACTTTTAGGTACTACAAACAGTACCAATTATACAGGTGCTGTTACGCAGCTAGACGATGTGCTGATGATTAAAGTAGATCAGAATGGAAATGAACAATGGCATAAAGTCTTTGGGGGTAGAGGTAATGATTCGGCTTCAAAGATAATTCAAACTACTGATGGTGGCTATTTGATATGTGGAACAATCTCCTTTGGTGATGACGCAAGTACTACGGGAGTTTCAAATTCTATTACGCTTATTAAAGTAAATTCAAACGGAGATATTTCTAACTTTTAATAAAGATCACGGATTTGTTTGATTTAAGGATTAGAGGAGGGATTAATGAAAATGATTGGAGTTGGTAGGATGCAAATCTTTCGATGTATAGCGTTAGGGATCAATCGGAATATCTAAGTGATTTCTCAATACTCCTACTGATCTATCAGTTAAAAAGGAACCCAATAGGTTTTTAAGAGCGGCTTATCTTTTGTTATTTCAATACTCTTAATAAAACTACCCAACTACTACATTCCGATTGATACCTTATTAGCCATTGCCACTTAGTATTTAAAAGGAATAGCCCAACGTTTTTTAAAACGTTGGGCTATTCCTTTTAAATACTAAGTGGCAATGGCTAGTAAGGTATCAATCGGAAT
>JAYTHK010000340.1:0-2825 GCA_043732665.1 Cytophagales bacterium
GCTTGTCCTGGTACCGATACTTGTAATCTTGGAATTTCCAGCAGTACAGGTTTATCTGCAGCGCTGGAAAGTATGTTATTGGAAGAGTTTCCAGACATAATTTTCAACAAAAATATTAAGATAAAAATCTCTGGCTGTATGAATGCCTGCGGGCAACATACTATTGGAAATATTGGTTTTCATGGTATGTCCATTAAAAATGGCAATTATGTACTTCCTGCGATGCAAGTAATGTTAGGAGGAGGTGTGGAGCCAGACGGCACAGGTTCTCTGGCAGACAAAATAGTAAAAATACCAAGCAAAAGATGTACAGATGTAGTGCGAGCTATTTTAGTGAATTACGAGGCAAATGGATTAGAAGGTGAGTATTTCAATACCTATTACAGACGTTTGGTAGCAGCCGATAAGATGTATTTCTACAAATTACTAAAACCTTTTGGCGAACTTTCCTCGTTAGCCGAGTTTGATTATATCGACTGGGGACATGAAGATAAATACGTAACCGAAGTAGGTGTAGGAGAATGCGCAGGTGTAATGCTTGACCTTGTCGGAACATTGATTACAGATACCGAAGATAAATTAAAATGGGCAATTAAAGGTTTTGAAAGAAACTCTTATGCCGACTCTATCTATTCTTCTTACGCTACTTGTGTAAGCGGCGCTAAAGCACTATTGACAGGCGAAGGCATCAACTGTAATACTCAAATAGGTATTATCAACGACTTTGAAGATAACCTGGTAAAAACTGGTAAATTTTTCCTTGCTTCAGGAAGTTTCTCTATGCAATTGTTACGCATGAGCAACGAAGAGCCAACAAAAGAATTTGCTGCTCAATTTCTTGAAGAAGCAAAAGAATTCGTAGCTAAAATCAAAGAATACAGACAACAGGCTGTAGTAAAATAGACTTTAGATGTTCATTTTATGTATTTAATATATTAAAAATCAGCATATTGTATATATTCCAAACACAAATTTGCAACAAAAAATCACTAGTAGCGAGTATAGTTATCCACACTGTGCTCGCTGCTAATTTTCAGTAGGTTACGATTGTATTGAAGGTTATACATGTCATTTTTTTTGATTCACAAGTAGCTTCCACTCTAGTATAAATTCATCAATTTATACTAGCAAACGGTATTAAGTGGTCTCAGACACTCTGGCACTTCCACTGATTTAGATCAATGAATGGAATACCATAATCAGTATAGTGTTCACAGTGGAAAATATTGTTTTGGCAATATGCCAATGCAACCATTTATAAAATCTCTTGACCTTGTTAGGGGGAAATGTTTAATATTTAGCCCGTATCAATCTATTACCATCTTCTTTTACTACTCAGATTAACTTTTCTCTTCCCTTCCAATTTATTATAATCAAAAGTCATGGATTGTAATTTTTAAAAACTGAGATTGCATTATATTTTTATTTATAAATCTCAAATTCCACTCGCCTGTTTATTGCCCTTCCTTCTTCTGTATCATTAGATTTTAGAGGTTCGTTGTCTCCTTTACCTTTGATGGATATTTTATTTTTAGCAATACCAAGTTTTATTAAATAATTAGCAGCAACCTGTGCACGTTGTTCTGAAATATCTTGGTTCTTTTTCTTAGTACCCATATTGTCGGAGTGACCGATCACTTTTACCTTTAAGTTTTTATTACCCTTCATCAGGTTGGCAATATCGCTCAATTGTGCTTTAGATTTATCACTTAGCGTAGTGTCGTTAAACTCGAAATTTACCGCTTCTTTCAGATGGAAAACATACCCTTTGGTCTTGTCACCTTCTTCTGTTTCTATCGTTCGGTCACGGTATATAAAGATATCTTTTACCTGGCCTACAGAATAATCTTCTGTCACCTTCTGTTTTCTTTTTACCGGGAATTTATAAGACACCATAATCTCAGTAGCACCTCTGTAATTTGAGAACTGAGAGAGTGGTGAAGTATTTACATCGTAACTAAAACCAAAGGTAAATAATTTTTTATTCAATTCTACAGCGAAAATCCAAGCATCGTTTAATCCGTAACGAGGTGTAAAACCAATGCTCATATCCTTCGTAAGCTTACTATTTGGATCTGAAAAATAATACTTAAACTGAATTCCTCCCAACAATCTTTGTGCAGAAGAATTGCGCATATATAAGACTTCTGGAGTAATCGTAAAATTAGGTCGGTTGTATACTAAATACCCAGCTATTGTTACCAGTTTAATAGGTAATCTATCTCTCCCCCCATTTACAGACTGATTTGGCGTATTCAGATGAAAGCCTGAAACTCCCAGATAGTACTTCTTACGAGTATTCGTACTGTCGTAACCGTAGAACATAACGCCTGCATTCATATCAAAATAGCTTACACTATAACTGTTTGTAGACTCTCCCTGTGACAAACTGGAATTGTAGCCAGCGCCAGGTACATACTGACTTCCTGTAGAAAGATTGTTGTCTGATAATTTTTTCTGAAAATATCCTCCTCCAAAACCAAAACTGAGTTGCGCCCTTCTACTGATAGTCATGTTGTACGCTAGTGACAGAAGCGCTCCTGTATTTTGATAACTTATCTCTCCTCCTGTTTTGTCGCTTAGCACAGACAATCCTATTCCTCCTTTACGTACATTTTTTTTAGTTAGAAAAGGATAAATAGCAGTGAGTAGCGGTGTATTATATTTCTGATCTAAGCTTTTCCACTGACTCCGGTAATTGAAGATTACCTGCGCTTGTGATGAAGTACCTACCAATGCTGGATTGATCAAGGTCGGTGTGTAATTATACATAGAAAAAGGAACATCCTGACTCCAGGTATAAGGAGTAAAATAAAAGGTGAAAA
>JAYTHK010000341.1:0-2819 GCA_043732665.1 Cytophagales bacterium
TTTCTTCAAGCTCAGGGAGTTTTAGATACGAGCTTCGCATCGACTGGTATTAAACTAATTAATAACAGTACTTATGAGTATTTTAATACGGTGCTTATACAACCTGATGGGCACATTCTGCTGGCAGGAACTTCGGGTACTTCTGCTAGTGCCTGTCAATTCATCATTACAAGGCTTAACCAGGACGGGTCTTTTGATCCTTCTTTTAATAGTGGAATCCCAAGAGTTTTTACCAATTCAACTAATACTATTAATGAAATAAAAGCGATTGCGTTGCAAGACGATGGGAAAATACTTATTACCGGAAATACAGGATTTTCAATTTCCACCTCTCAAATATGCTTCCGCCGATTGATGCCAGACGGGTCGGATGATGTGTCTTTTTCCAATGCTATTCCTTATGGGTCAATGGCAACAGGTAATAGTATATTTTTTGATAATACTACCAAAAAAATACTAGTGACGGGAAATTCAAGTAATTCCTTAGTCGTATGTCGTCTAAATCCTGATGGCTCATTAGATGGTACTTTTGCTACAGGTGGTGTATACAGTTATTCAAATGCCACGGGGAGAAGTGTTGTTGGGATGCCAGATGGCTCAGTAATAGTAGGAGGAACCTATATCATTACCAATCAATTTTTTCTCGCAATAAAATTAAAAATCGATGGAACACTGGATGTCAATTTCAATGGCAGTGGAGTTAATAATTCAATTCAGTTTCTTTCACCCGTAAACTGTAATGCAACTAGTATGCTTATTTTACCAGACGGTAGAATTCAATTAGGAGGTTGGACGAACACAAGTACTTTTTCAAAAGATTTTGCTTTTGCAAGGCTGCTGCCTAATGGTACCTACGATCCTAGTTTTGGCAATACTGCTACTCCAGGAAGAATCACTTATGACAACGCTGGAAACAGTGATGCAATCAACTCTATGGTATTACAGTCGGATGGCAAGAATATTGTGGCTTCCGGGAATTCGGGGTCCGCCTATGCGGCTATTAGAATTGATAGTGTCGGGCAAAAGGACAATACTTTTGGCACAAATGGAATATTTTTTCTTTCCTCTCTTCAGGGATCGTGCAACGGATCGGATATTGACATCGTTACAAGTACCGCTATACTTGCTGGATCGAGTGGATCTTCCACAGGTTTGATGGCTGTCAGGATTAAATTATACCAGCCACAAAAAATAAATATTTTAGGTAAACAAGTGGTTTCAATTGAGACAGAAAACACCTATTATATAGATCCTGTAATCACTGGCTATAAATATGTTTGGACCTATAGCAATAATTATGTGTATGTGCTGGGAGCCAATACCAATGATAGTGTCACTTTGTTTTTTAAACGTACTACTCCATCAGGAGTGCTCACTTGTAAAGTGTATAATAATATTGGAGAAATAGTATACGTTGCCACTATTCCAGTACAGGTAAACCCTGAACCTACTCTGGCGGAGTTATTGGAAAAACCCAAATGTATTCCAGCGCAATCGATTTGTAATGCTATTTATATTAATTCCTTCCAGCTTAAGAAACCTCACAACACTCAGAGCAATGGCTTAGGTTGTAGTTCCAGTGGATACAATGATCTTACTGCTATTACCGATTACGATACACTGTACAAAGGAGATGATTACAGGGCTATTATAAAATGTGGTGGAGTAGCACCTGGCCATACCACCTATTGTGGGATCTGGATTGATTTGGATAATAATGGAGTGATAAATCCTTCCAGAGAATTTGCTGGTTCCGGATTGTCAACAGACCCTACCCTTTACGTGAACAATATGTTCATTCCTAACGATGCTGACATAGGTCCAAAACGACTGAGGGTTCGAATCAGTACTACTGCACCTTTTAAAGCAACTGATTTCTGTATTGTCAACAATGATATTGGGGAAACGGAAGATTATCTTTTTTTACTATTGCAGCACGAAGATTTTAAAGCACCTAATTTTATTACTCCTAACAATGATGGAAAAAATGATTACTTTATTATCCATGGGATTAAATCTGAACAGAAAAATGAATTGAAAGTATATAGTAAATCAGGGGATTTGGTATATGAGACCGATCACTATGATAACTTATGGGGAGGAAGAGATAAAGGAAATGAACTTTTAACTAAAGGGACTTACTATTACGTTTTTATCAAAGACTCGGGTAGCAATGATCTCAAGAATGTAGAAAGTGGTTTTTTAGAAATAAGATATTAATCATCTATAGATATGTTTATGAATAATTTTTTCAAGTTGTTTTGTTCCTGCAATTATTTGTAAGTGCAGCATTTGCCCGATAACAAATTACCTTCTTATCACAATTCATTTACAATCAGCTGGTGTACAATCCAGCATCTGCAGGAATGCAAGAATCCCGGTAAAATGTGCGTATGCTGACCATAGTGGACGACTATACCAGGAGCTGGGGCATTTCTACGATAGAGATACAGTAAAGTGTTTCTAATAAGAAACATTAAAGATTTGGTCAGCTTTCTCTCTAATATAAAAGATGTTTTTATCAGCCATGGTTCTAAAGAACTATTCTTGGTATTTACTAAAATGAAAAGTTGAGAGTTCCAACAAAAAAACAATACACAAAAAAGCCGAATCAGGTAGAGATTTACCAAATTCGGCTCAAAATTACCAAATTTTACTTGTAGGCTTCACGGACAAAATCTCCAACCAACTACTAAAGGATATTGCGACAATGTCAAACCTAAAACAATACATTTCAACACATTAATATTATTAGTGACTCCAATTATGAATTCCATAATGCAATTAGGAAATTAAAGCTTGAATTCCAAAGGTCTTGG
>JAYTHK010000342.1:0-2805 GCA_043732665.1 Cytophagales bacterium
AAAACAGATAGCTGGCCCACGACCACCTGACTTATTCTCAACTTGAAAAGATTATGGGGGTCACCAAATACAGAATTGAAGAAAACGATGATTCGAAAGCACCAAGGCAGTTATTTGCTGGCATTCTGATTTTAGTCGGTTAACAATGATTGGGTAACATAAATTTAGAGGTTGGAAAAATTAAGAAAATAGCAAAAATAAGATTGAAATAGGACTCAACTATTTGATTTAGTACTTTATGTAATCTTCACTTTTACTGGGCCTACTTATGCCAAAACATTATGACTAATAATGCAATGGTAACTATCGCAATTATTGCTAAAACCGGAACGATTAATTTTGTATCTCCTCCCTTGCTTTCAATTTCAAAAGTGCCAGATCCAGTTTTAATAATTTGCTTTGATTTGACATACATGCCTTGCTTGTTTAATGCAGACAACTCACCCATAATGGTAGCCAAATCATTTTGAGCAATTTGACTTTGCATGATTTTTTCCATCGCTTGCCTTCGTATATCTAGGTCATCTGATAGTAATCTTAAAGACAATTGATTCCGATCTTGATCAGAAAGGCTAGTCATTTGCGAGATTATTTCTAAAATTTTAGTATTCTCCAGCCTTGCAAGTTGATTATTATTATTTTCCATATATTTTTAGTTCTTTCTTAAATTTTTTAAGTTTCCCAATTTCATCATAAATAAAACCCCATAAGAAAATGATTACAACAATAAAAAATAGAGGCACCAACTCTTTTTCAACCCGCCAAAGAAAAAAGATTACAGAAGAAAAAAGTGATAACGCCGATATTATTTTGAAGACACTATAAATAATAGAAAGTATTAACCCAGATAACGGCTCAACTTTTGTCGTGATTTCTAAGACACCACCTTCACAATTGAATTTGGAAATAGATTTTATTTGTAGGTGTTTTGTTTTAGTCGATTTTAAAAAATCAAATAAAAGATTTAAATCGGCAGTATTTAGCACTGAACTTAATTGAGCGTTTTTTGAAAATTTCTCCATTTCCAAGAGCCTATTTATTAAAAAATGGTTTATACTTTCAGAAAACCTGCCTATTGGGAAAGATACATTTTCAGGTTCTTTTATTGATAGGTTAAACAGGTCCGTTGACATCAGGTCTAAACACCAATGAAAATCATAACATGTATATTCTACATTATGACAATTCTTTTTGTATCGAAAAACCAATTTGGAATATTGATTTATATCATTTTTTATATGCGAAAAAGTCTGAGTAAGTTTGGACTTCAAAATAAAATGTGAAATAATTGCTGCTCCATTAATTTCTTCTATAGTTAATAAATTAACACGGAATTTTAAGAAACTTAAAACATATTCTTTGACTAAATCAAATGATATACGTTGATAGTCGTTATCATATATCAATTGAAGTTGATTAGAATAAATGTAAGCTAGTCTACGATGCTGTGTATTTTGATCCTCCGTAAAATTATTTAAAGTAAAATTAATTACCTTATTTAATTGTAAAAGTCCGCAATCATAAATAGCCTTTTCTTTTACTTCATCCATGAGCTGTTTAACTTCAACAGATAAAAAGTTTGGCATTATTTCTAAAATCCTTTTCGTCTGCACATTTGAAATATTTCGACCTCCTTCACGCCAATGATTATAGTATTTCTTTTTTAAGTACTCGAAGCAGGATTTTCCAAACAAGATTTCATATTCTTTTAAGATCAAGTCTCTTTTAAGTTCATCAGAATTGAAAAAATCATTTAATAACAAAGACTGATAGTTTTTAAAGGACTTTGTATAGGGATTGTATTCAAAAATTGTCAAACCCATCTCAAATCATTTTGAATACTTAATTATTTACTAAAGTAACTCCAGAGTCCTATTCCGAATAATAATAAAACCAATAGCATTAGCAAGTAACCACTGTTGAAAAATTTAGAAAAACCTTGTGCGTGTTTAGAAGGATGAATATTTGCTAGCTGTTTGGCACTGCCAGAGCTCCACATCCCGCTATGAGTCAAATTTGAAGTAATCTGGGCATTCCTATATTCTGATGATTTAACAAAGTGATACTTAAGATAAGCGATTGCGTAACCATCTAGTACCATTTGTTTGTTGATATCATTGCCTTTAAAAATGATGTATCTTAATAATCTATTATATCGATCTCTGTCTTTTGAAAGGTTGTCGGGTAAGAGTTCAACAAACTTCCCGCCTATTAATAGCTGTAAATGTTGTTTAGCTTCTAAACCAAAAATGTCTGAAATTTCAGGTGCGTTAATTCCTATTAACCGCACTCTTTCGCCGTTTTCAATTATAAAAGTGTCACCATCAATAATTCGCGATATTTTTACCTGGTCGCAGAAACCAAAATGGGGTAATATTATTAATGACATTACAAAGAATGTCCTGATAGTAATGTGATACAAGGATGTTAAGTGGTATGAATTTAATTTATAAGATTTATGAACATCAAAATAACCAATTTTTTTATGTTTATAGTACTGATTACTAAATATTTATTACAATTTCAGAAGAAACCGGGACAAGTACAAAATCCGGAAATAATTCTTTCGCAAAATACTGGAAAAATGGAGTGCCTGTAAATTTGACAGATGGCAAAAAATCTGCCTATGCAACTTCGATAGCAGTTATAACCAGATAGTTCAACAGCGCTGCTGGCCTGAAATTGAAAACCCTTCACTCTAGCAACTCTATTATTTTTTCACCGATCACCCGCATTTCAAAGGGTTTGCCCAAAAAGTCATTGGCGCCTGAGTCCAGGGCCGATTGACGGTTGTCTCGGCTGGCT
>JAYTHK010000343.1:0-24920 GCA_043732665.1 Cytophagales bacterium
TCTTGCGCTTTTTTTAGTTTACCTACTACATGTACTTTATCGTCGTCTCCATTTGTAGACATCTGGTAGGCTTCCTTAAAAGAGACGTACTTACTGGCATCTCCACTGGTAGATATAATCACTCCCATGGCTACGGCAATAATAACGATTAATATGATATGGGTAATTTTCATTATTTCTTCAGTTGTTTTTCAATAGTGCTTACTTTCCTGTCCAACAAAAACAAGTAAACAAAAATTCCAGTCAAAATAATTCCTGCCACTGTGATTACTACATATATTTTTCCTTCTTCGCGAAAACTATCCGCCATTGCAACTTGCTGTGCTTTGGCAAGGAATGGAAGAAATACCAAAATAATACCTGCTATATATTTATACATTTTCATATTTTAATTTTGATCTTCTAAAATCTGTTCGACTTTTCTTAATCTTATTTTGAGTGTTGCTATCCATAACCCCAATAGAATAAATCCTATGTTGGCAGAGTAAAATATAAGATTCATTTGACGGTCGCGGTCATAAGCGTTAAAGCCTGGATTGCCCCCGTTGCCCGGGTGTAAAGAGTTGTCTGCTAATCTTGGTAAAATATAAATCAACGCAACGAAGGAAGGAAAGGCTAGAATATTGAACACTGCACTTACTCTGGCTTTTAATTGCTCATCGTTGAAGGCGCCCCGCAATACCGCATAAGCAAGATACATCAACATACCGATGGCGGCGGCCTGAAGTTTAAATTCTCTTTTTGGCCAAAAATTTCCCCAAGTATAATTGGCCCAAAACATCCCTGTAATGATTCCTAAAATTCCGAATAGAATGCCTATATAAGCCAACTCAGCAGCTACATGATCTTTCTCAAGCTTTTCTGTTGCCAAATAAACAATCGAATAAACAAAAGAAACAAGAAGCATAAAAGTCATAGCAAACCACATTGGAACATGAAAGTAAAGATTTCGAATGGTTTCATTCAAAATTGCCAAACGTGGTACTGGAGAAAGAAAACCTGCTGTAAAAGAATAGAACAACAGCATGACGCAAAGTATTTTCCACCAATTATTTTTCATATTTTTCATAACAACCCAAATAGTTGCTTCACTTACATAAGATGTGGCTAAGTTACGGTTGGATTTTGAAATAACCAATTACCATTTTAGTTAACTGTACAAATAATTAATTACCAAATAGATGTATTGCAAACTATTCGTTATTAATTCTTTAGGGGCATAGACTTTAGCTTCTCCATAAGTAAGGGAATAAAATATACGCCAACGCTATCATCATCACATTAAGCGCAATAAGCATTATAAATAGATTATAACTGACCGAAAAGGCTAAGCCGTCGATGGCGTTGGCTGAAATTTTTATAAGCACCATAAGCATTGGAATAATAATAGGGATGCCTAAAATGGCCATAAAAGTACTACTATTATCTACTTTAGAAGCAATAGACGATATCATTGTAAACGTAGTGGAAAAAGCTACGGAGCCAGCTAAAACATTTAGAAAAAACAAAGATTTATCTTGTACTGGATTCCCCAAAACTACAGAATAAAACAGAAATGCTACGGACGATAAAAACAGCAATAAGAGAGCATTGTAGATGACCTTGGAAAGAATAACTGCCTGAGGATTTACTATGGTGTAATAATACAGCATTCGCCCTTTGCTTTCTTGAATGAAACTTTTGGCTACTGCATTTATAGAAGCAAATAATAAAACAATCCAAAAAATAGCGTTCCATGTAAATGGATTAATAGAATTGAGTTTTACACCAACACTCAAATAGCACACAAAAACCGTACTTCCTACGTATAACAATATCCCATTGATGGCGTAGCGTTGACGCCATTCCAGCAATAAATCCTTTTTCAATAGCCAAATAACAGCATTCATCGCCTCAAAAATACAAATAAATAAATCGATAATCTAATATGCATTCTCTATGGAATGCGATCCTTTTTGGGGATTGATAGAATATTTACATACCTTAATTTAATTATTACTTTATCCGTTCTATATATGTTAAAATTCATCTTAATTCTTGTCGCTAATATCTTCTTCCTGTATTGTTTAATCTTATTCTTTATTGACAATAGAATTATCACAAAAGATCCTTTTACAATCATACAAAACACGCTTCTTTTCATACTAGGATTGTGGATCACGTATAACTTAGCTACTATATATGTGTTTCGAAAAGAAAAGCAGGAAAGCGGGCTAATCTATAAATTAGCTTCAAAAACCAAATCGTTGGGAGTATCTATCTATCACCTTACGCAATCATTTCAAAAAGAACTTATTATTTGGACTATAGCAGCGATAGCCCTGTCTTTCTTGGGATTAATAACGATGGGCATTCCTGGATTTTTCTGGCTGGAGATTCCTGTAAAACTGGGAATAGTGTCAGAACTAGAAGGCGACGCTTTATGGCCGTCTGCTATCGCAGTTTCCATGTTATGGCCTTTATTTTTCCCAGTAGGCGTTTTAGTAAAACACCAACTTATTAAAATGGGTTATGTGAGCTATGCTGTTACAGGTTTTTGGGGAGTGGTGGTTGGTGGAATTGCAGCAGTGCTGGCATTTGTATACTTGGGAGCTGGGAGAGGAAAGGTTTAGAGTTTAGAAAATTGTTTAAAGTTCAAGGTTTAAACGTTGAACTCTTTACTCTAAATAATTTCTTTAATCCTGACCTTTTTCCCATTCACGACAAAATCTTCTCCAACTTTTTTATTCAGAATCAGTTTAGCAATAGGCGTATCGACGGATACTGCAAAATAGGCCACGTTTTCCACCACTATATTTCCAGCACTGATACAAATAAAATACGAAGCCAATTCGGTTATAACCAAAGCACCCAAAAAGACCCGTTCTTGTTTTTTAACGATGTCGGTATTTAACACTATTTGTTTTTGTTTGTTACACTCCGCCAATTGCCGGGCATTCATATCCCTTTCTATTTGACTCATTGCGCGACCTGTCTCAAATTTATCTCCAGCACTACTTTTTTCTTCACTGTTAGCCGAGTCTTGCGCATCTTTCATGGCTTTGGTAGCAATGGAAATTTTATTATCCAACCAATCTAAACACCTCTGATAAAGAATACTTTTTATCGTTTCCATAAGTCAAAGAATACAAAAAAACATACCAAATACAACAGTTTTTACACAAATACCTCATTACCAAATCATCAAATCATCAAATCATCAAATCATTTTTTTCCTATCTTTGCACTATTATGTTAGAAAAAATCAAAGAAATAAATTCAGAAATCGAGCAGTTCAAAATTGAAACGAAAGAACAGCTTGAAGCATTTCGATTAGCATTTATGAGTAAGAAAGGCAAAGTTTCTACTTTGTTCGACGACTTTAAAAATGTGGCGGCAGAAGAAAAAAAACTTGTTGGGCAAGAGCTCAATAAATTAAAAAATATAGCGCAGGAACGTTTTGACAGTCTTGTGGAAGTATTACAAGGCGAAGCTTCTACAGGAGCAGATGCATCGTTAGACCTCAGTCTTCCTGCTATTCCCAACGAACTAGGAACACGCCATCCGATCACCTTGGTAAAAGAGCGTATTATCCAGATTTTCGAACGTATAGGTTTTAACGTTTCCGATGGACCAGAAATCGAAGACGATTGGCATAATTTCTCAGCACTTAATTTTCCTGAAAACCACCCTGCACGTGAAATGCAGGATACTTTTTTTATCGAGAAAAATCCTGACATGATTTTGCGTACACATACCTCTAATGTGCAGGTACGTATTATGGAGCAGGGCAAACTTCCCATCCGTAGCATCATGCCTGGGCGTGTGTACCGCAACGAGGCCATTTCTGCCCGTGCGCACTGCATGTTCCATCAGGTAGAAGGACTTTACATAGATGAAAATGTAAGTTTTGCTGATTTGAAAAATACCATTTATCATTTCGTAAAAGAAATGTTTAGTAAAGACATCACGGTGCGTTTTCGTCCTTCTTTTTTTCCTTTTACAGAACCTAGTGCAGAAATCGACATCTCTTGTCTAATTTGTAAAGGTAAAGGCTGTACAATATGCAAGCAATCTGGCTGGGTCGAAATTGGCGGCTGTGGCATGGTAGACACTAATGTGCTCGACAACTGTAAGATTGATTCTAAAAAATATTCAGGTTTTGCTTTTGGTATGGGCGTAGAACGAATAACCAATTTGAAATACCAGATAAAAGACTTGCGTTTATTTACAGAGAACGACATTCGATTTTTACGTCAGTTCACCGCAGCAGAATAAAAAAAGATACCACGAAATAATTTAAGTGGTATCCTTTTTTTGTGCTATTCAATTAAACTATTAAAATCCATCGTCGTATCCGCCATCGTCGGCAGAGTCGCCTTCTAACAAGTCATCGTCGTCAAAGGAATCAAGGTCTTCTTCTTCCCATTTAGAATCGTCTTCGGAGTCCTCTTTTTCTTCTGCATCCCATTCTTCCGTAGCCTCTTCGTCGTAACCTAACTCATCTTCGTCTTCATCGCTCTCATCCTCGTCAGCAACACCCTCCTCTTCTGCCTCGAGATCTTTAACCATTTGGGCTGTAAGACCAGTGCGCGACAATGCTTGTGCTTTAGTCACCCCTGTATCCATCAATGCTTTGAACGATTCATAACTAGTATTCAATTCATCGTCACTTTGTTCGTCTAATTTTTTCTTCATATCGCTTTTAGGTAATAAACAAGAAATGATATTGTTTAAATTTCACCACTAAATACTTGTTTTTTTGTCATATTTAAAAAAAATTAAGGAGTTATTTTTTTTAAATAAATTCTGCCAAAACAGTAATTCCTCCTTTTGTTGCTTGGCCTAGCTCTACTTTTATCTTAGCGTCTAGTGGCAAGAAAACATCTACTCTTGAACCAAATTTAATAAATCCAAACTCATCGGTTTGGGAAACTACATCGGATTCTTTTACATACCAAACAATCCTTCTGGCCAAAGCACCTGCTATCTGACGCATTAAAATGCTTTGATTTTTGCTGTTTTCAAGAACTACAGTCGTTCGTTCATTTTCTGTACTGGATTTGGGATGCCAAGCCACCAGATATTTACCTGGATGGTATTTGAAATATTTCACCACGCCAGAAATAGGATTTCGGTTAACGTGAACATTAACAGGCGACATGAAAACGGAAATCTGCCTTCTTTTCCCTTTAAAATATTCATTTTCAACCACTTCTTCTATTACCACTACTTTACCATCAGCAGGTGCTATAATTTGATTTTCATTTAACACATACGTTCTTCTAGGACTTCTAAAAAATTGCAAGATCATTATAAATAAAAATAAACTAAATCCACTAACAGTATATCTTAATCCAATACTTTCAGGGAAAAGGAAGCAAATTGAGATATTGATTATTGTTAAAATCACCACGAGGGTAATCAATAGGAGGCGGCCTTCTTTGTGTATGGTCATTATAAATTTATATCAAATAGGAATTTTATTTCTACAAATATAATAAAAGGAATGAAATAGTACTTTTACAATAGCTCGAAATATACCACAATAAATGGCAGTGAAATAATCAACCCGTCAAAACGGTCTAAAAAACCACCATGCCCTGGCAAACTCGTTCCAGAATCTTTGATACTCAGGCTTCTTTTTAGTTGCGATTCTACCAAATCACCCATGCTACCCGCTATTACGATTACTAAAGAAAGCCCTATCCAAGTCCAAATATTGAACTCGGGGAAGAAATAACGGAGCACAAAGGCGATTGCAATACTAAATAGTGCTCCAGAAATACTTCCTTCCCAAGTCTTTTTAGGAGAAATCCTTTCGTACAATTTATGTTTTCCCAAAAAGCGTCCACCGAAATATCCTCCTGTATCATTTGCCCAAAGCAAGAATAAAATACCGAGTATTATTCTGAAATTATATTCACCAGATCTAAATACGACATAGTTTAACAACGAATAAGGCAATGCTGTATAAACTATCGCTAAGAAACTAAAAGCTGTGCGTTCAAAGGGTTTATCGTGCGTCTGAAATAACTCTATAAAAAAGAGAATAAATGTCAATGCGAAAAAGAAAAGATAAAAAGAGGGCTTTAAATAGCCTGCTGCCACAAAAAAAGAACCGAACATTAATATTAAGCCTAAAAGAACGCCTACAAACTTATTGGTGGCAATACCAGCCGAATTTACTAAACTATGAAATTCCATCAGAGAGATAATGCTTATTACAAAAATTACAAAAAGGTACGTCCATTGGTTAAGACAAATTCCTGAAATAATAATTGTTGCTCCGGCAACGCCTACTAAAAGGCGTTGCTGAAGATTTGTCATCTTTGCTAGAAAATTAAACATTCGTCTCTTTAGTATCGGTTCTTAGTTTGTACATTCTCCAACAAGCATAAAACAAAGCTGAAGATAAAATAATAGAAATATAAATACTTTCTGTCGGTAAATCTTTTGACGACTCAGGGTCAATTTCCAAAACTCCTTTAGCGTATAAATTCATTGCCAATACAACTACTGCATTGTTCGTGAAATGCATCAACATTGAAACCAAGATATTTCCGGAAGTAATATACAGGTAGCCTAGCACTATTCCCAACAACAAACGAGGGAAAAATCCAAAAAATTGAAAATGTATAAAACTAAAGATGAAGGCGCTAATAAAAACCGAAAGGTGTACATTGTCAAACGTTTTATTCAAATCGTTGAGCAAAATTCCACGGAAGACCAATTCTTCTGCAACAGCAGGAAGCAGCGCTACCGTAAAAAGAACTAGCAACATTTCCCCTATTGAATTATACGCAACAATTAATTTAGTAGCCTGCGTAGCCTTGTCTTCCATCGCACGCATTCCTGAAGCTAATGAATCCCACACAAAAGACAATTGAATATCTTTATTCCAGTCGCCTATTATCCCTACTAAGGGCATAATTATAAACGTAATACTTATGGCCGCCAGCATAAATGACGAAATCTGTTTCCATGAAGGTTCAAAAATAGGCTTTTGTAATTCTTTTTTTATAAAAAAAATATAAAGCAATGGCAACACAATCATTCCTACTAGAATCCCTCCTATTTGACCTACCAAGAGAACATCTTTCCTCAAAAGAATATTCGATTCTGGCGATTTTTCAATTACGTAATAAAATGAACTAAGGATTACTCCTACTCCCTGATACATGAATAAAAAGCCCAACGCAATTAAAACATTACTCAACAGCGCCATTGGCCACGCTATTTTCCTATCTTCTATACTGTGATTATTGCTCATTAAAATGTAAATTTACAGGAATTAATAAATTATGAGTTATTAATTATGAATTTTTAGTTATTTAACTTCGTTAGAACTCTTTGAATCTAATTATCAAGAACTAAAAATTCATAATTCAACATTAATAATTTAATTATTTATGGTAAGAATAGGGAAAATAGAGTTAGGAGAATTTCCACTTTTGTTGGCACCCATGGAAGACGTGAGCGACCCTCCGTTTCGTGCGGTATGCAAAGAGAACGGTGCTGACCTGATGTATACAGAGTTTATAGCGGCAGACGGGCTCATCCGGAATGCTGATAAAAGTATACAGAAGCTTGACATATACGAATACGAACGCCCGATTGGCATTCAAATATTTGGAGACAAAATAGAAGCGATGCGAGAAGCGGCAGGTATAGCCGAGGCAGCAGGTCCTGATTTGCTGGATATTAATTACGGTTGCCCCGTAAAAAAAGTAGCCTGTAAAGGTGCTGGAGCAGGAATCCTCCAAGACCTTCCCAAAATGCAACGTATGACAGAAGAGATCGTAAAACGTTGCTCAACTATTCCGGTTACTGTAAAAACACGTCTCGGCTGGGACGATAGCACCAAAAATGTCAAAGAAGCCGCTCAACGCCTACAGGATGTGGGAGTGCAAGCGCTCACCATACACGGGCGTACACGGGCTCAGCTCTACAAAGGCGAAGCCGATTGGACTTTAATTGCCGAGGTAAAAAATATGCAATCGATCACTATGCCAATTTTTGGAAATGGCGATATCGATTCTCCTCAAAAAGCGATGGAATATAGGAGATTATATGGGGTAGACGGTATTATGATAGGCCGTGCAGCAATCGGTTATCCTTGGATTTTCAACGAAGTAAAACATTACTTTAAAACAGGCGAAATTTTACCAAAACCAGACATGTCCGAACGAATCCGAATTTGCAAAAAGCATTTGCAACGTTCTATAGAATGGAAAGGCGAAAAACTTGGAATTTTTGAAATGCGAATGCATTACACCAATTATTTCCGTGGCATCGCCGACTTCAAACCTTACCGTCAGCGACTAGTGGAAGCTCCTTCTGCGAGTATTGTCAACGAGATATTAGACGAGATAGTCTATAAATTCGAATTTGCCCTGTAAATCCTCTCATCTGGATTATTGTTTCTGGTTGTCTGACAGGGAAAATAGGAGACTTATATTCCTTCAGATTACATTCAGAATCATTACGTTTATTTAAGTTCAAAATTCATACATCCGCTCAATTTTAACCTATATGCAAAAAAAATTTACAAATTCGCTGCTGATATCAAGTCTTTTAATAGCGTTTCTTTTATTAAAATCTTGTGCTCCGACCATTATTTATTCAGACTTCAGTAAAACTATTGATTTCAAAAACTATAAAACATTTGCCTGGCTTCCTAAAAATCACGACCCTAGCCAAGACACACAATTTGACAACCAAATCGTCGAAACTAATATTAAAAATTTGGCAAGCGGAGAGTTGAAAGCCAGAGGCTATGCAGTAGATATAGTACAACCTGACATTTTGTTAGACTTCTATATTAACGTAGCCGATAAAGTACAACATGTGAGTACGCCTATATATGGGCACCCGTATAATTACAACAACTACAACCCTAATCAGTCTCCTTATAGAAACAATATGTATTCGAATAATAATTCTTATTACAACAATAACTCCTATTTCAACAACAACAATACTCCTGCTGTTATTGTAGGCTATCAAAATCAGGATATACCCTACGAAGAAGGGACACTTACCATTGTGATCGTTGATAGAAAAAGCAATCAACTTATCTGGAAAGGCTGGTCTGTAGGGAGTGTAACAAATGAACAAAATTTCGAATACGAACTCCCTTCTGATATAAGAAGATTATTCAAACAATTTCCTGTACCTATCCTGCCGAAACCAAAGAAATAATTTTACAATAGCGTTCGTTTTCAATTACAAACGAACGCTATTATAAATCACTAACCGCATTTAATAAAACAAGTAAACTACCTCATGACAACTACGAACGCTTACGCCGCCCGGAATGCTACTTCTCCTCTGACTCCTTTTAATTTTGAGAGAAGGGCTGTAGGTGCACACGATGTGCAAATTGAAATTTTATATTGTGGTGTTTGCCACTCCGATATACATCAGGTAAAAAACGAATGGGGAGGTTCCATATATCCTATGGTACCTGGACATGAAATTGTGGGGAAAATAACCAGTGTAGGAAGCCACGTAAAGAAGTTCAAGGTTGGCGATTTGGCTGGAATAGGATGCTTTGTAGACTCCTGCCGTGAATGCGATAATTGCAAAGAAAGCCTTCAACAATATTGTGAAAAAGGAATGGTCGGCACCTACAACAGCAAAGAAAAAGGAACTGGGCTTCCTACTTATGGCGGTTACAGTACGCAAATTGTAGTCGACGAACAATACACTTTGAAGGTTTCTGACAAACTACCGCTTTCAGGAGTTGCGCCTCTTTTGTGCGCAGGCATTACCACATATTCACCACTTAGGCATTTAGGTGTACGCAAAGGACACAGGGTCGGCGTACTTGGACTTGGCGGACTAGGACACATGGCCGTAAAGTTTGCGGTAGCTTTTGGTGCAGAGGTAACGATGCTTAGTTCTTCTCCTTCTAAAAAAGCTGATGCTGAAAAACTTGGGGCTCATCATTTTATTTTAACATCAGATGAGGCCGCTATGAAAGCAGCACAAAATAGCTTTGACTTTATCCTTAATACCGTTTCTGCCCCTCATGATTACAATATCTATCTAAACTTATTACGCACTAACGGAACAATGATTGTGGTGGGTGTACCATCTTCTCCTTCTGAAGTACCAGCTTTTAACTTAATTGCCAAAAGAAGAAGTATTATGGGTTCGCTGATTGGCGGGATTAAGGAAACACAAGAAATGTTAGACTTCTGCGCCGAACACAATATTATAAGTGACGTGGAAGTTATTGATATTAATAAAATAAACGAGTCTTATGAGCGTATGTTGAAAGGTGATGTGCGGTATCGTTTTGTGATTGACATTGCTTCGTTGAAGAAATAACGATTCATCGTATTGAAAACAGTTTGTGTCCGACGGCTAAGAGCCATCGGACGCAAACTGTTTTCAATATTTATCCAATCCACCTTCCAGACTCCAAGCCTTCGAGTATCCGTACTTATTCAAAATAGCTACAGCTGCTGCACTTCGCATTCCGCTCTTACAAATTATCACCACTTCTTTCTCTATAGAAATCTCCTTTTTTCGTTCCTCCAATTCTGGTAAAGGAATTAGCTTTCCTCCTATATTGAAACGCTCAAACTCATCTTCGTTGCGCACGTCTATGAGTTGAAAGTCATCGGCTTGCTCAATTTTACTTTTTAATTCTTTGGCAGAAATATGTTTCGTTTTTTCTACGCCACAAAAAACATCGTAGTCGATCAATTCTTTTATATTTTTATTCTCAGGAAGCAAGCGAAAAGAAATTGTATTGAAAGCCATGGAAAGTGCGTCAAACATCAACAGCTTTCCACTAAGTACTTCTCCTATTCCAGTTATTATTTTTATTACTTCATTTGCTTGCAGCGAACCAGCGATACCAGGCAACACTCCTATCACCCCAACTTCTGAACAGTTTGGCACTTCTCCTTCTTTTGGAGGTTCAGGATACAAACAGCGGTATGTAGGACCATTCTGATAATTAAAAACAGATACTTGTGCTTCAAACTTAAAAATGGATCCGAACACCAACGGTTTATTTAAAATCACGCAAGCATCGTTGACTAAATAACGGGTAGCGAAATTATCGGAGCCGTCCACTACTATATCATAATTTTTAAGTAATTCCAGAATATTATCGCCTGTTATTTTTACTTGATGCGCTTCAATCGTTAGAAAAGGGTTTAGCAATTGCAATTTTTCTTTTGCTTGCGCAGCTTTCGACAAACCAATATCTGCAATAGTATACAAAACCTGACGTTGCAAATTCGATTCGTCTACTACATCAAAATCTGCAATACCTATACGTCCTACGCCTGCAGCAGTCATATACAGCAATGCTGGACAACCAAGACCACCCGCGCCTAATACAAAAACAGAAGCTTTTTTTAATTTCTCTTGCCCTTCCATTCCTATCTCAGGAAGGATAATGTGACGGTTGTAACGGGCTTCTTCTTGGTTCGTCATAGTAGTAAGCCTTAAACAGTGAGCTGTTTACTATATTCCTCCAGCGATAGATTCGGACATTGAATTTTCATCAAAATATTTATTGGCGGTAGCCATCAAAATAGAGGCATTTACATTTTTAAGGGTGTTGAAATAATTTTTATAGAAATCATATCCCAACCCATTAAAATGTAGTGTTTTAAATTTATCTGCTACTGCAAAAGGCGTAGTAATAGAATTAACAAAAGAGCCTAACATATAGTTTCGTACTGTTTCCAATTCATTGTCCGAAACAAGCTCTTCCTTCATTCTTTTCATTTCTTTATATACTTCGTCAACCGACTGCTGTGTAAACTCTCTTTTTACATCGGTTCCTATCACAAAGTAACCTTCGTTTTTATTGGTCACGATGTTCGAATTTATGCCATACGTGTATCCTTTGTCTTCGCGTATATTCTGCATTAGGCGAGAGCCAAAATAACCTCCGAAAATTTCATTAAGGCAATAAAAATTAAAGTAATCTGGATGCGAAACAGTAAACATTTTCTTTCCCATCCGAATAGAAGATTGCACGGCAGCTTCTTTAATGGCTAATTCTCTTCTTGTAAAATGCACTGCTGATTGTGTTTTTCCTTTATTAGGCAACGCATCTGATTTCCCCCAATTTCCCTGTCCAAGGTATTTGTTTGTAAGTGCTGCAAAATCCACTTCACCGTTTCCAGAAATGACAATTTCACAGTTGTTGGTGGTGTAGTTTTTCTTATAATAGTCCTGCAAAGCATTGGCTTGTATACTTTCTATTGCTTGCTCTGAAAGAAAATACCCATAAGGATGTTCTGTACCAAATAACATTTCTCTTAGTTTAGAACCTGCAATAAAAGCTGTTTTTTCTTTGTTTACTTTTAAACCTTGAAGTGTTATATTTTTAGCACTCTCTAATTCTTTTTCAGGAAAAATAGATTCTGATATAATTTCATAGATCAGAGGAAGAAGCACTTCAAGATGTTTTGAAAGTAAATAAACCGTTGCGGAAGACATGTCCATGCCAGAGTTGAACTCCGTGAAGGCTCCGTAATACGCAAACTTATCTTGAATCTCTTTGGCAGTAAAGTTCTTCGTACCTTCCGAAAGCATTTTTGCTGCAAAATGAGCGCAACCAAAAGAAGGTTCATACCAATTACCGCTTTTGAAAATAAGCTCTATTCTTACTACTGGCTGTGTACCCGACAAAATCAAGTGAAGTGGTATGCCGTTGTCTAATTTTCCTGAAACCGCTTCAGGAAGAATATAGGAATCTATATTCTTATAGGATGGAACAATCGTCCTGTCTAATGTAGTCATAGTCGTATAAAAAAGCTGCAGGATTCATTTATAGTAGTACTATAAATGAATCCTGACAACATTATAATTTTGCTTGGAAATTTTATTCTTCGATAAGAATATTTTCCTGTCTAGCTTTAGTTTTAAAATCGAAGTGTAATGTAAAGCGCAATGTTTCAGCCAAGGGGTTATTTTGCACGAGTGGAATCAAATAGGCGAAATCAAGACCAAACGAGTTATAACGAAGACCCACGCCAACCGTAAAGTATTTTCTATTTCCTTTGTATTTATTTTCATCAAAAAAACCTCCACGAACAGCAAAAAGATCGTTGTACCAATATTCGACCCCTGAAGCAATACTTATGGAACGAAGTTCCTCTCTAAACCCTCCAGGAGCATCCGTAAAAGAACCAAATACCCCACTAAACATAGAACGATTAGGATCTTTTCCTCTTACTATGTTATTAGCGGAGTCTCTGAGGGGAGGTGTAGGCACCATTAACTTATTTACATCTACTGAAATTACAAATTTACTGTATTGGTCTATTTGAATCTGGTAAGCACCACCTAATTTTAAATTCGTAGGAAGAAAGTCTTTTTGACCGCTAGTCGTATACGCTATTTTACTTCCGAAATTAGAAACGATAGCACCAAAAGATATTTTAGAGTCCATACCAGAAACTCTTGTATTCGTAGTATAATAAACACCCAAGTCTATCGCCGCTGCATTGCCTGGTTTTGTAACCGTAGAAGAGCCTGGAATGGTAAGATTACCTGATAAGTTAGAATAGATATATTTAATGGTGGGTGCTATACTGAATTTTTCACTCAACTTTCTAGAATACGTTACTCCTAAAGAAAACTCTTTCGGCTTAAATTCTTGATACGCATTTCCTGATCCGTCGGTAAAAGTGATACTTCCCATATTAAAGTAGTTCATCGAAACACCTATAGCTTCTTGCTTAGAGATTTTTTTATACCCTGTAAGATAGGCCAAAGACATATCGGTAATTCCCAATTTCCTTAACCAAGGGGTAACAGACAAAGAAACACCCATGTCTTTTTCAGCAAAAGCAAGTTTCGCCGCATTCCAATACATCGAGTTAGCATCTGGGGAAATGGCAGCTCCTACATCACCCATGGCTCCAGAACGTGCGTCTGGGGAAATAGTAAGAAAAGGCACTGCTGTAGTGATTACATTAGCGAATTTCAAATCTCTACCAGAAAGATCTATGGGGTGACCATTATTATCTTTAACTATCGCTTGAGCGTTCACCTCCGTCAATATAAATCCTGAAATAAGTAACGTCAAGGATAAAAATTTCTTAGTCATATTTTTTTAATTAAAATAACAGTCAAATATACAGTTTTATTGTTCATCAAAGAATATTTTTTTGAAAATTAAGTCGCTGTAGAAGGAGTGCAAACCCATTAACAATCAGTATTACAAGAACAATTTCTTAGTTCAAAATAACTAATTTTTCAAATTTATGAACAGAAGAACCGTCTCTCGGAGCTCTTACCCATACTCTATAGACATATACTCCTTTGCCTATTTTGTCGCCAAAATCATCTCTTGCATCCCAATCAAGGCCTGCGAAATGTGAATTGCTCATATACTCTTTCGAATCCAAAGTCTTTATTAGTTTTCCAGAAACGGTATAGATCTGAACCATTACATCCAACTCTTCGCCTGCCCTGTTGTGGTCAAAATGGAAAACGGTATGCGTAGAAAATGGATTGGGATAATTTAAAATATGAGACAATGCAATTTTTTCATTGCTCGCCACCACAAATTCTAAATACGACTCCGCCGAATTATTATAGGTATCCCAAGCCTTAAATTTTATAGAATGATGACCAGCAGCTAAGTTCGTGTATGAATATTTTACTGCTCCATTTTTATAATCGTTCAGGTTCGCAGTATAAAACGAATTAAGTATTGTAGGTTGCTCACTATTATCCATTGTAGCCGCTATCTCGTGTCCAATACCAGAAGTAGAGGTATTGATTCCATTCTCGTCGCTCAATTTTGCTAAAAATAATGCGTCCTTATCGGTCATCCCTCCAAACACAAATGATTCGTCGTTCATATACAATTTTATAACTGGAGGCGTATTGTCCAAAGGTGCATTTAGGTTTGTACCGCCTATAATAATATTAGTATAATAGCCTCCCGCATCGGTCAAGGTTCCCGTTTTTTCAGCATACATACTTATTTTACCAAAATCATATTGATATGAAATATCTTTAGGCGCTACAAAAGACACCGACCATTTTCCATTACTTACTGTGGCATTCCCATCAAAGAGGGCACTATTTCTCAACCCAAAAGTAAAAGTCGGACCTCCTTCTGTACCATAAGTAGTAATAGAAGTTTTCTTATCAAATACAGTAACATGAATTTGACCGTTAAAACTATTCGATAAAACGTTAGACAATCTTACTTCACCGTTAATTAGTATTTTGGCTAGTGCCTTTATCGTATCTGGTATGGCCAAGACCGAATCTATGTTAATTTTAGTGATTACTACATTTTGCGTAGGATAGGCCAATTGTAAAGAAGGATCACTCAACAAAGCATAATTTCTATTATTTACGCTCACGATACTGGCATTCTTTGATTGCCTTGTTACATCGCCTAGCCTTGGCATACTGCTATTCGGAAGCGGCTTGAAAATATTATTGTAGATAGCCAAATTTAACGCTTTGTTACTAAACTGATAGACCACACGAGTGGAAGAAATAAGTCCTATTGCTCCTCCTCCGTCTCTTATCACCGCAACCTCCGCTCCAGATAAACGCGCAGGATCATCGTAACGACCGAAATCACATGTAGCGGTAATCATGAAAGGCATGTTATTAAAATTATTCCATGCTTCTATTTGTGGTATATCGACTATGTCCTCTTGAGCAAGCTGAGTTTCTCCTCCATGACCACTATAGTTTAAAATAAAGGTTCCGCTATTTACATCTTCCACTATTTTGGCATTTACCTCTGGGGCTACTTCGCCACCAGGAGTTGAAACTTGATGATAGGCATCTAAGTATACTTTATTAATATTAAAAATCTTAAAAGTAGTATCCACTATCGTAGCTAGATCATTGGCATCGCTAATGTGCAAATTTCCATTTCCGTCGTCTGCTATAAAAGTAATCGTATTGCGCCACTTACCCAAACAACTTTGATCGCTGCTATAATGGATAAGCTTGGAAACTACAGCACCCGCCTCCGCTTGACTTTTTACAGGTAGCCTTCCTACTCCTATGTCAAGCAGTTCATTGTCCTTACTATACTCTAGCCAAGCACCATCCGAATCGTCCAACAGTCCAAAATAATCGTCGGACGAATACGAAGCGAGAGGAAACAATGATTCATAAGACTCGTACACTGGAACATAATTAGTATTATTCCCAATTCGATTTTTATAATCATAAGAGCAATCTCCAAAAAGCAAAAGGTACCTTACCGAATCTGTACCTAATTTGCTATCAAAAAGCATTTTCATAAAATCACGAACAGCGCTTATATCTTGCGCTCCCGAAGAAAATTCATTGTACACCTGATCGGTAGTCACGACCAGTACACCCAAATTATCATGGGTACGACGGAAATTAGCCAATTGATTGGCTTCTGTAAGAAAATCAGAAAACGTTACAATCACCAAATCTGGTATATTAGGTGCGTTTATGCCATGTAAATTTTGATTGGATATTTCGCCCACAAAATTAGGATTAGGAAAATTATTTCCCGTAAATACTATGTATTCTTGCAACACCATTGAATTGTCGGAAAATACAGCAGTATCACTACTTGCAGAATAGGCAATTGTTTTAATAGTTGCAATATCAGTCACATTCCAGATTGAAGCGGTAGATGCATTGGCAACTTTATAAGTTGTAGTAGCCGCAGCAGTACTGGCCAGAGTACGAAAACTAGTCTCTGTACCATATAAAGCAAGGTTCTTTTTTGTGTTTAGTTCTAAATAATTCAACTGCCCAACTGAAGCAGCAGACGAACCTTTATAATAATCAAGCGTAACCGAAACACTATTAGAATTTCCGATCGTAGTGCTACTAGGCAACGTAAAAATGGTTCTATTCGCAGCTCCCACGGCATCGTATTGAAACTGATTATTGGCAGCAAGATTTTGAGTGCCTAATAAAACGCCATTGATATGCACATTGAAACTGGTAGACGAAGTAGAACGCCCCAAAACCGAAGAAGTCACTTTTATGGAAGACCCCTGCACTATTCCTGTAGTATTAAATTGAAAAGAAGCCGAAGTGTTTTGGTCAAAGGCTTCTCCGTACCATTCTCTACCTGAACTAAGAAGATTTGTCAAGTCGTTTTCATGAAAGGCGTAATCATCAAAATAATTTACTGTCTGTGCCGCCGAACCAAGAGAAGCCTGCGTCTGCACAAGGCTAGTAGTTGCGCTACCATAATTTAAAAAATAACAGCTTACCTCCGAATAAATATTTTTCGTATGATTAAAAATAGTTTCAGTAGTATTATAAGCCCAAGTATCTGGCCCTTTGCCATAGAATAAGACATAGTCTCCATTATCAAATTTTCCAGGAGTCTGTCCATCTGACACCGATACCGAATTTTCCTTCAAATCGACTGGCCTATTAGTACTATTGGGTTGTGGCAACATGCCGAAACCATTTCCAAAAATACGAATCATCCCAGGGTCAACGGCATCAGGGTTGATACCCATTTTTTGCAGGTATGCATAATCTATTTTATAAATACCAGTACTACTCACTGCTACTTTATACCAACTTCCAGAAGACAATACTGAATTGCCAATAGCGCTAGTAGCACTCGTTCGAGCATTAGAAGTGGATTTATTCTGCGGTGTCTTATTCGCAATATGCTGTTGGACAGAAAAGGGCGTTTTTTCGTATTGATAACCAAATGAAATCAATTTTTCATAAGCACCTGTTTGAGTAATTTTTATTGGAACAAACGAAATAGTGCTTAGTGGCAATCTATTTTGTACGCCTACATTGATATCTATAGCAACAGGTAGCGCCTTATTTTTAACAAGCGCAACTTCAGTTTCAGAAAGTGCTTGGTATTGAGGATTTATGAGGGTAAAACTTCCTACTGCTGTGTTATACAATTGCAACTCATAACGTGGCAAGAGATCTTTGTAGGTCTTTGCGCCTACAAAATAAAGCACCTCCTCGGACTTGAATGCTGTGTCGAGCATCACCACAGGGGCTGTCCATTTGAGTTGAATTACCTGAGCGTTCAACTCAAGCGCAACTAAAAAAAACAAAAGGGAGATATAGCTTATCCTTTTTTGTACGATCATTATTTATAGTAGTAGATTGTTTACATTCATTCTGTTTAGGCAGAAATTGTAAGCTAATCTTTAACGATGAAACTATTAAAACTATTATACTGCTGTTACCGAATAGGTAAATCCTTCCATAATAAGGTTGGCAAGCAGTTTTTTACACGCCGTTTCTACGTTTTTCTCCGCTTCTGCCTGATTGGCTGCTTCCAACTCCATCGTAATGTGCTTCCCAATACGAACATCTGCCACATCTTTGATACCCAAATTATTCAGGCCAAGTTTTACAGCTTTCCCCTGTGGGTCAAGAATTTCCTTCAGGGGCATTACGTTGATTTCTGCTTTGAATTTCATGTGTTGTGTTAAAGTTTTATAGTGTTAAAGGTGTTAAAGTTTGTTCCGACATCTCTTTGCCTTTGAATAAAATACTAATTATTAATTTATTAAGCATTATTGCTCCCATTCGTAGCATTAAGTTTATTTTCAATAAGGGACAAAATTATGTATAAAATTATAATTAAAGGAATGGCTGTGAAATTTAATATTGTTAATAATACAATGCAGCTAATAATCAACACATAACGCATTTTATTGTCAGGCCAGCCAAAGTTTTTGAATTTTAGGGCAATGAGGGGTAATTCGGCGACCAAGAGATAGGAAAGAACGACACTCAAAACCACCAGACTTATAGGAGAAACGAAAAAAGATAAAAAATTATTTTCCTGAGTATAAATATAAGCTAAACCTGCTATAAACAATGTATTTGCAGGTGTTGGTACACCAATAAAAGACTCCGATTGACGGGTATCGATATTGAATTTCGCTAAACGAAGGGCGGAAAAGACTGGAATGAGGAAGGCAAGAAAGGCTATGCAAGCACCATAATTTAAAAATACATTATCACTGTTAATACTAACCAATTCATCTGAAACAGCGCTAAATGTCATTTGAAACATCATAAAACCTGGCAAAACACCAAAAGAAACCATGTCCGCCATAGAATCCAGCTCTTTACCAATGTGGGAACTGACCTTCAACAACCTTGCAACAAAACCATCTAGAAAATCAAAAACACAAGCAAGTATTACGCAAACAATTGCACCGTTCAATCCATAATTCAAATATGCAAAATCGAAACTTAGCCCCACTACCAATTGAATCCCAATTACCCCACAAAGCAAATTGCAACAAGTCAGAAAATTTGGGATGTGTTTCTTTATATTCATCTTCTAATATCTAAAATCTAACGTCTGACTTCAATTATTTATATTCTCTAATTAACACATCTGTTGATATTTTTAATTTATCGTGTAATGCGCGAATCATAGAAAGTGAAAGGCTTCTTTTTTTGTTTAAAATTTTTGAAACAAGACTTTTATTCCCAATTATAGTCTCCAAATCTTTGGACTTTAAATCCATTTGTTCCATCCTAAATTTAATTGCTTCTACTGGATCTGGAGAATCTACAGGAGTATGCTCGTCTTCGTATTTTTCAATTAGTAGCAACAAAAGTTCAAGTTTATTCCCTTTGGGCGTATTTTTTTTTACACCTTCCGCAAAAAGTTCGTCTACTCTCTTAAGAGTACTATTATATTCTTTTTTGTTTTTTATTAATTTTGCTTCCATAAATTCAATGGTTACACTTCAATGATTATCTACTTTTTCCACCTCTACTTTATCGTATTCCTGATGTGTTCCGAAAAACATAATAAGTACAACCTGAAATTCGTATTCTGCTTTTACGATCAATCTATATTCACCACCAACTAGATCAAATACGACTCTCTTTGATCCTATAATATTAGCTTTAGTGTATTCATTCTTAATATCTATAGAATTTTTCCATTTTGCCTTCCTTACTTCGTCGCACCAGACGTCTAACTGTTTCTTAACGCAAGGATATTTTAACCCGAGACTGATGATGGTTTGTCTTTTAAGAATGTTCATTACTATTAAAGTACTGCACTAAATGTACTGAATAGTTTCCAAAATGGAAACTATTCAGTACATTTTTGAAATTATAGTTGCAATTCATCCTAATTATCCAACAACGAATACCTAAATCCTAACTGCACAATACGGATTCGTCCTCTTTTCGCTACCAATCGTAGTTCCTGGACCATGTCCAGGATAAACGACCATGTCGTCGGCAAGCTTAAACAATTTGGTATGTATGCTATTTATCAATGTATCTTTATTTCCTCCTGGTAAATCCCAACGGCCTATACTTTGCTGAAACAACACATCTCCACCAATACAAATTTTTTGTGCTTTATTTACAAAAGCCAAATGCCCTACCGAATGACCAGGAACAAATAAGATTTCCAGTTCACTTCCTCCGAAGTTAATAATATCACCTTCTTTTATAATTTCGTCAACTTCCGTTTCTGCATAATTGGTAAAGCCATAAACAGGTGCATACACTTTTACTGAACGTAAAGCAGCCTCTTCTTCCTTACTGGTATAAAGTTTTATACTATACAAATCTTTCACATACTTATTGCCCAGCACATGGTCTACATGGCAATGTGTATTAAGTAATTTTACTGGTTTAAGATTATTTTCTTGTATAAAGTCCTTCAACTCCTCTTGCTCTGAATGATCATAACAACCTGGATCTATTACAATACATTCTTTTGTATCGTCGTACAACAAATAAGTATTTTCCTGAAGCGCGTTGAATGTAAATATTTTTATTTGTATCATGGTAGTGCAAAAATGGTTCTTTTGACGGAATTTTACAAGGACGAGAAATAGTCATGATTAGTTGTAACTTCTCCTACTTTTATGCACCATCAATCGCAGAAAAGGAACGCTTTATATAATTTAAATCAAAGCCTCAAACAATAACTGTCAGACGGCTGTTCTCTTCCTCATAGCAGCAGTCTGGCAGTGAGCTACCATTATACCATAGATATAAAAGATTCTATTAATCATTTAATCCCAAAAAACAGCGATCTTTGGGGAAATTTAAAAATGCAAACTGATTATCTACTCGTAGGACAAGGAATAGCAGGAACTGTATTAGGACATACGTTGCTCGAAAAAGGAAGTAAAATAGTTGTGCTGAATGATGAAGACCCAAGCTCAGCCTCAAAAGTAGCAGCGGGATTGTACAATCCAGTTACTGGAAAACGAATGGCAAAAACGTGGAGAGCGGCAGAGCTTTTTCCTTTCATGGAAAATTTTTACCAGCATTTCGAAGAGGTTTATTCCTGCAAAATTTTATTTCCAAAACCTATTTATAAACCCTTTGCCACTATTGAAGAACAAAACACCTGGCTTAGTTCGCATGAAGGAGAAATTTTTATAAATACGGAGCTTCCCAAAGACAAATACAACGAATACCTGCATACTACTTTCGGCGGTTTTGAAACAAAAAATTCTGGACATGTAGACGTTCCCGAAATGCTTCTAAATTTTCGTAAAAAACTAGCGACTGGAAATAATTCTATAGAAGAAAAATTTGATTCTGCCAAACTCAAACTAACAGATGATGGTATTGAATACGGCAATATCTCTGCGAAAAAAATAATTTTTTGCGAAGGAATGCGCGCTATGATTAATCCTTTGTTTTCATGGCTACCTTTCGTGCCTTCTAAAGGCGAAATATTGAAAGTTCGATTAGAGCATTTTACAGATGAGGTAATTTTCAACAAACAAGTATTTATTATTCCTCTGGGAAACAATACTTTCCGAGTAGGATCTACCTACAAATGGGAATATGAATCAAGCGAACCGACAGAAGAGGGGAAAGCAGAACTGACGGAAAAATTATCCCAAATGATTAAAAGCCCTTTTGAAATAATGCAGCACAACGGTGGAATCAGACCTTCCATAAGAGACCGAAAACCCATCATCGGCTTCCATCCTTCCACTAAATTCATTGGAATATTCAACGGGCTTGGCACCAAAGGAGTATCTCTAGCACCCTTCTTCGCTAATGCTTTTGCAGAACTATTGTTAAATAATAAACAATTGGATAAGGATGTTAATATTGAACGTTTTTATTCCCTATATTCACGTTCTGAAAATTAAATATGTCTAGACCTTTACGGAAATATCTTTTACTACTACTGGCTGTTTTATTTTATCTGCCCGTTTTTTCACAATCTTCACAAGAACCTTTCGGCAAAAACAGAGTTCAGTATAAAAGTTTTGATTGGAAATACATTACCACCAATAATTTTGAACTTTATTACTACGGAAATTCTACCGATTTAGTCGTTAAAGTTGGCACATACGCCGAAGATGATTATGCACGCATCGTCGACATGACAGGATATTCTCCTTCTGAAAAAATAAAAATCATTATTTACAATTCTATTTCTGACAAACTCCAAAGTAACATTGGACTTTCCGATCAGGAGATAATGATTGGCGGACAGACCTTATTGGTAAAGGCTAAAATAGAGATTGCCTTTAAAGGTAATCAATTACAATTAATGAAAGACGTGAGTTATGGCATTGCCTATACTATTATAAATACGGTGATGTATGGAGGGAATATAAAAGACGTAGTAAAAAGTTCCTACCTGATGAACCCTCCAGAGTGGTTTATTAACGGCGCTGCTGCCTATATTTCAGAAGGCTGGAGTCAAGAAATGGATAATTTTATGCGCGACAAGACGCTGCACGACAAACTTAAAAGCCCTAGTAGTTATTCAGGCGAAGATGCCAAACTTATTGGTCAATCTATTTGGAACTTTATAGGTAAAGAATACGGAAAAACGAATGTATCCAACATATTGAGCCTTACAAGGGCTTTCCGAAGCGAAAGAGAAAGTATAGAAAGCAATTTGGGAGTATCCTTCAAGGATTTCATCGGAAATTGGGCAAACTATTATAAAAGCATAAATTTACCTATCGCATCTCTCTACTCTACTCTATCAGACTCTTTGCAGTTACAAAAAAGTAAAAAAAACATGCACCTTTATTCGCTAAACATGAACAAAGAAGGTTCTTGGATAGCATACGCTCAAAATTACAAAGGCAGGTACAAATTAAAATTAATTAACACCTCTACGGGCAAAAGAAAAACATTAGAAAAAGGAGGCTATAAACGAACAGATCAATCGATAGATTATACGCTTCCTCTTGCTGCATGGCAAAACGAGTTTTCAATATCAACTGTCGTCCGAAAACGGGATAAACTTTTTTTGAAAAATTACGACTTAAAAAATAATAAAACATACAAACGACTTTTCAATGACTACCGTCAGATATATTCTTTCTCCTACTCTTCGGATGGAAATCAAATGGTATTAAGTGCAGACAAATCGGGACAAACAGACATTTTCATTCACAACAATACTTCTAATACTTTTACACAAATAACCAACGACCCCTACGACGACTTAGATCCTACGTTCACCTACAACAATAATGTAGTTTTCAGCTCCAACAGACAAAGTGACACGCTTAATAACAGCAAACGACTACCTGATTACAACGATCGTTACAATCTTTTTTTATATTCCTCTTTAAATAAAACGCTATTAAACAGACTTACGTCAAGCGGAAATAATTCTATGCCTATGTCGGGAGAAAGTGATTTTATCTATTTCCTTAGCGATAAAAAAGGAGTTACAAATATATACAGACTAAGTCCGAGCAACTATTCTACTGCACAAATCACAAATCAATCTACCGACATTACCGCTTATAGTTTTTCCATCAAAAACCCTTCTTTAAGTTTTATTTCTCTTTACAAAAGCAAAGAAAATATTTATTTAAAAAGAGACACGTGGAATCGCTCTGTTTATAATACGCCCGATACAGAAAGAATAAAAATAATCTATCCTGACAAAGGTTCAGACAACAGCACGATACCTGCTGTCGATTCTATCAATTTTAATTTTAATGCCAATGAGGAAACCGATTTTAACAACTTAACTTTCAAGTCAGAAACGAAAGAAGAGCCGACTAAACCAAAAGATACTCAATCGAGTTATATTCCTAAAATTAATACGTTACGTTTTTACGGACCAAAAAAATACCAGAACCCCTTTAGTGCTGACAAAGTAATTTCTACACTTATGGTAGATCCACTGAGAGGAATGGGTGCTTTGTTAGAAGGAGGAATGTCAGACTTATTGGGTAATCACAGAATTGATGCAGGAGCATTTATTCCATTTGACTTTAGAAGTAGTAAAATATTTGCCGAATACCGCTATGTGAAAAGGCGTTTCGACTTCAAAGCACGCTACAGCCGCCAATCTTTAAGCCCGAGCAACAATTATAGTATTTCTCAAAAATACATATTAAATACTTTTAGCGCCACCGTATCTTATCCTCTTTCTGTAACGCAAAGAATAAGTCTTACTCCATTCATCACTACTACTACATACAGAGAAAGCTCTTACCCTATTTATAGTGCTCAGCCAGATCAAGTGGCCGCATATAAATCACTCAGAGGTGAGTACGTTTACGACAACGCACTTGTAACCGGAATGAACATGTTAAAAGGTACACGTTTTAAAATTTCTTTAGAATATAATTCTTCTTTCACGAATAGCCAGAAAGATTTCGGATTAATATTTATGGACTTTCGAAAATATATTCCTATTCACAAAGAATTAATTCTTGCCACACGAGTTTCTTACGGACATTATTTTGGAAATTCCCCTAAAAACTTCCTGATTGGAGGGATGGACAACTGGTTACTTTCTAATCATAATTTTTATTCCAACTCCAATGCCGCCACACACAATCCCCTAACACTGGACCAAGGCGTAAACAACAGTGATATCCTGTTTGCCCGCTACGCCACAAGTCTTAGAGGTTTCAAATATAATTCTCAATTTGGATCAAAATATATATTATTCAATGCAGAATTAAGATTGCCTATAGTTAAATACTTTTATAATGGTA
>JAYTHK010000344.1:0-2802 GCA_043732665.1 Cytophagales bacterium
ATGAAACAAATTTCTCTCCGTTTGGAGAAAAGTTGATATTGTGTTTATATTCTATCGGCGTTACAAAATTGCTGTTTACATGCTCACAAATCAAATCTGTAAACGATTCTTTTACTTTCCCTTTGTGAGGATGATTGTCCCAGTCGCCTACGTTGTATGTCTCCAGTTCTTTTGTCCATGTTTTGGTGCCGTTGCTGATATCAAAACCATAACCTTCTAGTTTTGTTTTCTTTTCCTTTTCGTTGTGCACCACGGAGAGGATAACAATTTCTTTTCCGTTAAAATATAATTCTTTGTAGTCTTCGTAACCTTCTACCTGAAGTAGCGTTTTCCATACAAGGTTCAAGTTCTGATCATATCTCTCCAAAACAAAGTCCGACTTGCTAGAGATATTTCCTTTGGCTTTAGCTAACGTTACGATGTCGGTAGCGGATATTTTTACGATATCATTTCTTCCGTCTGGTTCGTTGAAAGGACTGCCAAGACTGAAGTCTTTAGAAGTACTTAACGTTTGAGAAAATGCAACGCTAGAAGCTAAAATAAAACTAATTAAAATAACTATATTTTTCATTTTATAAAGTTGTTTAGTATGTAAAAATATAAAATTTACTCCAGAAAAATGGAATAAGGCAGGTTTTATCGTAAAGGAAATGTATTATGGGCTTTATTGAGGAATTTGCACTATTTTTAGGAGAAGAGAATAGTCGATTAATATTATTTTCTTCAGGGTTTATTACTAAATAGGTTCCTCCTTAATCACACGCCGTGCTTGTTAAAGTTTAAATGAATAAAGTGATATGTTTAAACTATAAACTTTGCTAACGTTCGTCCTTGTTGGCGTCTCGACAGCAAAGACCAATATGAAAATTCTTAATTCTAACACCTTAACACTTCAACATCACTCTAAAAATACAACTCCACCGATTTTCCTGTAAACCCTTCCAATAAAGGCTTTAACGTGATTTGAGCATTGGATTTTGTTTGGTCGAAAATTTTCATTTTTATAGCACCATCCAGAATATTTTTTTCTGCCAAGGCATAAGCTTTATCGATGAGTTTTGCTTTATCGAAAAATTCATTTTGAATATCGTAAACTTTCGATTCCTGATGATTTATTTTGACATAGCAAATTTCTGGAGCAGGAAGTTTTATTCTTATTTTATCAATTAAAATAGTAATAGAAGTACTGTCGATTTTTTTCAAATCTATACAGCCTGTTACTTCGCCGCTTATTATTATGATTACTTTTGAATTTGGTAAATACCAATTTTTAACCTCTTTTTGTTCGACTACATCTTTGATGAAATATTTGCAAAGCTCCAGTTTACCAATAGATTCAATCTTCTCTACCACCATATTATTAGTTACTTCAGTCTTTATTGGTTCTTTTTTATTAAATTGAAGGTAAAGTAAATAAAGTGCTAAGGGTATAGCAATAAAAGAAATAACCTGTATCGAGGTGCGGAGTTTGTTCATAAGAATAAAATCAGTAAAATTGTATTTACCAAGGTAAAGAAAAAAAGTAATCTTTTTGAGTATTTAGCCGTATGAAGAATTATGAATGATAAAAACCTGCTCTTTTATAAGAATATTGGATTGAATCCATTTATGAAATTGTCGGATGTGGGAGGGTTTAGCTCATACACAGATATGGAATTGATTGCTTCTTATATTTCGCAAGAGGCTTCTATACTGGAGCTGGGAGCTGGATACGGAAGATGTCTTGATTATTTTATAAAAAAGGGACATAAAGGAAAGCTTGCAGGTGTAGAATTTGCTTTGCCATTAGTTGATTATTTGAATCAAAATTTTTCGGATAAAGCGGAGATTATTAATGCGGATATAAAAAAACTTGAACTGTCGTCTAAATACGATGTGGCACTTTGGATGTGGTCAGGCATTATTGACTTTTCTAAAGAAGAACAACTTGACAGTTGCAAAAGGATATATGCCATTTTACATGACGGTGGTCGTTTTTTTATAGATATTCCTAGAATGGGAGTTCAAACAATAGCCGATCATCTTGATAGCCAAAATCTAGTACTCACGACCGATTACGGAGAAATTCATGCTTTTATTCCAAACGATTTAGATATGGAAAGCATGAAAGAAAAAGTAGGTTTTAGTAGAATGGCAAAAATTGATTATTCTACTGCTACGGATAAAAAGAGAACGGTTTATATGCTTGAAAAATAGAAGTTAGACATTAGATTAGAGTCTGCTGATTATCTCTATATTATTTGCCTATCATTGTATTTATTGATATTTTCGGGAAATAAGTGCAAAGCAATATGGCAAAAGCTCATAAAAACCGTGCATCAAAGCAATCGTATGTGAGTTCAAGTCAAATAATTTTACAGGGATTTGAGTCTCCATTTTTCGGGCATTGAATTCTGACAATCCTTGGGTCAAGTTGGCTCATAAGATGCCATGGGATATATTAGTTTCTATTTGCCAGAATCAACTTAACAATAGTCAAACAGAAGCCGATGGCATTAATCTCCGTGTTGCCATTGGCGCTATATCATCAAACATATATGTGATTTGAATGACTGTAAAACTGTATTTTAGATTGAAAAGAATATGTATATGGAATACTTCATTGTTTACAGTAGCTTCAGTAATGAAGAACAATTTGCCCTTTTTTTGTTTGTTGATTTTAGAAAAAAATTGGGAAAAGATCAGTTTACTCTTATCAATGAAAAGATCTTAGGTTTATCCTCCCCACGGGAGGATCTTTAATAACATACTAAACATAAGTGACATTTTTAAATGCATTTGCCTGTCAGAGCCACAGAAAAA
>JAYTHK010000345.1:0-2798 GCA_043732665.1 Cytophagales bacterium
TCTCCATCGGCAAGTTCTTCGAGGTAAATTGGTAATCTGCAACTACCGTCATGATTGAAAGTTATAATATTAGAACCCCTCATTAGAAAACTATTTAAAATATCTTTATCATTAATTTCAATGGACTTAATAGACCAAATATCATATAAATCTTCATCCACACTACTATAATAATTCCAAACAATAATCATCAGTACATTGAATGAGATTAAAATAAATAGTGATTTTTTTTTACTAAATCCTTTTTTCATCAAAACAAATTTACTTTTTCTTAGGTGAGGTAATCTCTTTTATCCTTATAAAATTCAATTGAGGTATCAGAAATCTACTCTATACAAACCAAGTCTACTACTACCAAAAATATACTGCTCGCGCCAAGTAACAGAATCGTTATGCCGCGTATAAACACCCATTGTGTTGCCTTGTGCATCGCGTATGTAGTAAGTACGCGTCGTGTCGCCACTTTGTGAAACTCGTTTTACAACCCGTTGCTGCATGGCGTTGTAACCAAATGCTAAACTTGCCCCACCTGCTTTTGTGTTGGTGAGTATTTTTCCATACGGCGACCAAGAAACAGACATACTTTGGCTGTTATCGGCTACCATATTACCCGACTTATCATAAATATAATTGTTCGGGCTTTGGTTATCAATATCCGTTGTCGAAACGTTACGCGTATTTTATTTTCAATTTGCGCAAAATATTTTTTTCAATTTCGTTTTTGTAAGAGTTAAATGTATATGCCGTTACCACATTTAACCAATTCAATTGTAGTAAAAGTTACCACATTTAATTTTTTGCGAACGAAAATTTTTTTTCGAAACCGCACATGGCATTTTTTGCAAGCACTGCATGGGTTTAATTTTTAAAACCCATGCACGTTGCATTGTGCAAAAGCCATTTTACTTTTGCACTATTTTATGTTTTTTCCCTCAATGTCAATGAACGTTTGGCAAAACCAAAGTAAATTTTTTTACTGGTTTTGCTTTTCAAAACCTTTAGCCCACTCCCAAGATTTTGGTCTCTTCGCTACTACTATAGTCAATGAATTTGGCGCTATTTTATTTTTACTGATAATTGGCTCCGCGGCTTTCAGTCCTTGTGAAACCAAATGGTTGTGAACAATTTTAAAATTACTTACTACTACTTTATATTTTTTGAATATCCTTTTGTGATAATTATCATCCATATTCACATAGAGCCTTCCTGGCCAATTATAATAGCTTTTTAAAATTAAGTACTTTATTTCATTGTCTGTATCATCAATTGTTGAGAATTCTTGGATTAAATCAATTTCTAAATACATATAAAAAAAATCAAAATAACTTTCAATAGCTGCTGCAAGTAGTTCTGAATTAAAGGCTAATTTTCTTAAAATGGAAATCCAAAATAGACAATTATAATTTTGCCACTCTTCCAAACTATAAAACATGAACTCTTTGAACAAAACATAATTTCTTGTAAGAAATTTAAAAGAGAGCTCTTCAAACTCTTTCTCATCAAAAATTGGAAAATTATTTTTAAAGGCTGAAAATTCTAAATTATCAGCGCTTAATAAAACATCTAATTTTTTACAAAAACTTTCAAATTTATCCATAATCTATTTTTTAATTACTGCTTTTAGGTGAACTTGCGGGGGGGGAGTACTCCTTTCGAAAAATCAACACTTTCATTTACAGCGTCTTTTGATAAAAAACCTTCTTTTTTCAAAGCGTTAAAAGTATTTTTTGCGTCTTCAAAAGAAGGTGTGTAATGTCCAGAATTATTGTTAAATGTCTTAATTTTTCCTTCTGCGTCAAAAGTTACTTGACCAGCTCCTTTTATTGCTTTTTTCCCTCCAGCTAAATCAAAATGTCCTATTTTGTTACTCTCTCCAAGTTTTAATTGCCCTGCTTCATCAATAATGAAAGTGTATACTTGATCCGTTTTAATCCCTTCAAATGAAAATTTACCATCTTTAACAGAATATTTAATACTGTTTTGTAGCTTATCTATTTCAAGCTCTTGCGTGAAAAATTTTCTCACAAGGTTGATACTTCTTAATTTAGAGACATCTATACCTACTCCTAAAGCGCATTGGACTGCCCCTAATTTCGGACCGCCTTTTCGTAAAGAAGTAACCACTCCAACTAGTGAAATAGTGGTTTTAACTATATCTTTAGTGCTACCTTCTGAATAAACTTTTTTCAAATTAGACGGTAATTTATATAGATTAGCAGGAATTTGTTTAAGTTGCATAAATGATTCGCTCAGTGTCTTAGGGTCATCCGCGGTTGCAGGTCTAACCCATGCTAAATCATGGGAAAGCTGATCCAGCCCTTCACCTACCCCATTAAATATTTCTTTCAATTGTTCGGCATAATATTGCCTTGCTTTTTCATAAGGATTCCATTCTCTACCATCTAAGTCTACTCCATCAATTGGTCTATTACTCGCAAACTGATATGGCGACAATTCAGGATATTTCGTGGCTAACGGATCAATACTCAAAAATTTCGCAAGTCTTGAATCATAAATTCTCTCCCCATAATCTTGTTCGCCCGTCTCTTTATCCGTCTCCTTGCCATTAAAACCATACCGATAGAGCGCCGAAGTATAACTTCTCGAATCTATAGACATTCCGAAGGGATAGTAGTCCGTCGCGCTTATTACCACCGCGTTATAACCCTTGTTAACACCAATTGTCGTATCTGCTTTTCTGTCATTAATTACCGCCATCACATTACCAAGATGGTTCGTCAGTTCATAATTTCTTTTGCCTTCGTACAGTTTTGAAATAACTTGCAAACCTTTATTCA
>JAYTHK010000346.1:0-2795 GCA_043732665.1 Cytophagales bacterium
CTAAACTGGAATATGATAAAATTGTAAATAAGCTACAGTAAACTATTAACGATTAAAGCTAGTTCAAGCATTTTGCTTGAACTAGCTTTATTTCTCCGCTTGAATCATTTATAAAATAACATACTTTAGATTTTCACTAGATGCGCAAGCGGACGCTTGAAAAAAAAGGTACAAGCATAAAGCTTGCACCAGCAGCAGACAAAATTGTAAATAAATTGCAATAAAAATATAATTTTGCTGGTGACAACACCAGCGTTATAGTACTAGCTGGTTCAAGTATTTTGCTTGGACCCCTTTTATTTCAAACTTTCGCTTTAAATTTTCATATTACACAAAAATATTTTTATTTATATATTAGCCATCCAAGCGGACGCTTGAAATAAAAATAGGGTCAGATTATCGAACTTTTTCATACCAAATTTACTATCGATGAAGTAGTTGATTTTCCAACTCTTCCTATTTGAAAGAATTCTAAAGAAGGCTATTGATATATGAAAGAACAAAACTAATTTTACTTATGAACTTGATTCTTGAATTTCATAATTTGTAGAATTAGATAAATTTGCTACCTCTAAACGAAGCAACAAATTCATAATATATAATTGTAATCTAAAACTTAGATGATATCCAAAACACTTGTTAAATCATAGATCACAGCAATCTTATTCTTTACGTAAGCAGTATCAGTTAAAGAAATTGCTCATAAATCTGCTGAATGCAAATGGTCTGTAACATCTTGAAGATAGTCGTCGGAAATAGTAGTTCTATTAGGCGCATATTCTATAGCCATTGCAAATCCAAGTATCTCAGATATACAACTATTTCTACTCGTCGGATCCAAAAATTCAGCATTTCCACTTGCTAACGTAACCGCTGTATTACAAGCTAGAAAAACCAAAGTAGCCGAAAGCTCTATGCCAAGCATACTCCTGAGCTGTATAGTTTTTGCATGAAACATCCACCGTATTGTCCTCCGTATTTAGTTCTGTCAATATGGAATGGATCTGATTGATAAATAATGAACTAAATCCTACTTTCTGAATTATTTGTGCATAGTTGATACCGCTGACTGCAAACAATATATTTTTGGTGGGGATAATATCGTTGTCGCCAATAAGCCTGCCACACCTTCGCTAGTAATAGTTGTAAAGGCACTTGCTGCCGCATAAGTATCAATATAACCGTTCATTACCGATCTTGCTATTATTGACGTTTGCTCGTTTAACTGTATACTTAAACCATTCCATTGAGTAAAATCGATAAATGGACTACCTGTATTTGCGTACATAATTTTCAATGCCAGAGCATTCAAAGCATGGGTCCCTAATGATGGAACTCCCAGCTTTAATTTTGCTTCTATCATCTTAAACAGGTGTAAATTAATAGTTACATCTGAATAATCAGCATTTGTAAAACCTGAATACGTAATACGAACTGTATAACTTGTAGTAGAAGTGCTAGAACTTACTTCGCTATCTGTGTTCTTTTTTTTACATCCTGACAAAAATTAGAGAGAGAGAGCGATAAGAGGCCGATTATTAATTTGTTTCATTTGTATATGATTATGTATTTAGATTAATTATAAATAAGTCCGCAATGCTAGCCACTATTTATAATCATTTCGAATTTTATTTAGATTAAATATAAATAAAGACCTAGACTGTCCTTAATATGTACTTGATTTTATACTTTTTTTGGTTTTATATCTAAGTAGTACAGAAGATAAAATTTGAAAAATTGTGTTATTAATAAGAAAAATTTTAAAATTATTTTCTAAAAAATTCTTATTACTTGATTATAAAGTAAATACATTAAAAAAGTCATTTGCTAAATTATTATAGTTACAATTAAATAGGAGATGTTATGAGAAAAAAACTTCAACGAAGCAGCTTTAATGAAAATAATACCACTATAGATATAATTAAGCCTGCAACGGGAGCCTATAACAAAATTATCAATATCATGTTTTTCTTGGAAAAAAAGTGCCCACATGTAGAATAAAATTACAGGGGAATTTTAAAAAATAATTCAAAATTCTCCTGTTTTATACAAATAATATGGTAATCAATATTTTACATTTTATAATGTTTACAAAAGATTATAAAAATATTTCCAACATTGTTGGTTTTTCATATTTTAACTTTTACCTTTGCACTCCCCTTTTTAGGGATAGTATGCTTTATTAATAATAAAGAGAAGCAATAAAATGGATAGCATTAGTTACAAAACAACATTCCTTAATAAGGACACTGTAAAAAAAGACTGGGTAGTTATAGACGCTGAAGGTCAGGTTCTTGGTAGATTTGCAAGTCAAATAGCCAAAATCATAAGAGGCAAAAATAAGCCAGGTTTCACTCCTTTCGTAGATTGCGGTGATAACGTTATCGTGATCAATGCTGATAAAATCAGATTGACTGGTAAAAAATTGACCGACAAGATATACACTACTCACACTGGTTATACTGGTGGTCAGAGGTTTGCCACTCCAAAGGAGACAATGGCCAAACATCCAAAAAGAGTAGTAGAATGGGCTGTATTTGGTATGTTACCAAAAGGCAGACTAGGTAGAACCTTATTTACTAATCTTCATGTGTACGCAGGTGTTGAACACCCACATGCAGGTCAAAATCCAAAAGTTGTTAAATTTTAATAAACCTGATTAATGGACATAATCAACGCATTAGGAAGAAGAAAAACATCTGTAGCCAGAATCTATATGAAATCTGGTAATGGTGACTTCAAAATAAACAATAGATCTTTGAAAGAATATTTCCCTTCAGAAATTCTTCAAACGA
>JAYTHK010000347.1:0-9287 GCA_043732665.1 Cytophagales bacterium
GTATTTGATTTTTTACAAGGAACAAAAGGGACAATCTGTGCCCGTTGCAGTTGCTGTTGTTCAATTTCTTGCTTTTATTGACAAAGATTTTAAAGAACAAGAACAATTGTGTCGAGTTCGAACTAAAGTAAAAAACTCTATTATCGCCTCTTCCGGGATACATGTAATGAGCTGTGGCTCTCCTTTCGCTTGCGGAGAAAATGGGTTTATGTTTACAAATGCTCTTACAGAAAAAGAAGCGTTTAAAAACTTGGCTCGAGGGTTAATTAAAATACAAAAGCAAGAGAAAAAAACGATTAAGGCTCCCGTCTTATTGCTAAAGGAATTTTGGCCTGAATCCACTGCGGCTTCTGATGTTTTGAAGTCTGACGGTTTTAAAGATTTTATGATTGATGTGAATATGGTTATGAAAATTAATAAGGATTGGAAAATTTTTGATGACTATCTTTTTAGTATGGTTACCAAGTTTCGCACCAAAGCGAAAAGCGCCTTTAAAAAATCTGCAGACATAAACGTTATAGCCTTTCAAGTTGCAGACATTATTGCAAATAAAAAATCTATTGAAAAACTCTATCGGTCTGTAGTCGAAAAATCTTCTTTTACATTCGGAGCATTAAACGGAGAAGCCTTTGTTCTTCTTAAAGACAATCTTAAAGACAATTTTATTATTAAAGGGTATTTTTTGAAAAACGAATTAGTCGGATTTAGTACTGCAGTTATCTCTAATGCGTTTGCAGATGCTAATTATGTTGGGATCGATTACAGCCTAAACCAAGAATATGCTCTATACCAACGCATGCTCTATGACTATGTAGAACTGGCCATTAACGCAAAGTGCAAAGAGTTACGATTTGGTCGTACTGCAGAAGAAATAAAAAGTACGGTGGGCGCTGAGCCCGTCAATATGAAATTATATATCCGTCATCAAAGTAGCATCAAAAACAGTCTCTTAAAACCTGTTTTTGGTTCCATCACGCCAAGTCCTTTTGAACAAAGGAATCCTTTTAAAACCGACTACCAGAAAATCGCTCTTAAATAGAATTCGGTGATACTACTTTTTGCATTCCATTGCCTATTCTCTGCACTCCTTGCATTTAAATTCTAACTTTTTTTAAACACTGAGGTCTCTAAGGTTTCGCAACCGAACACAAACAAGTACTAAGCAAACTGGCAGATAATACCACCCATTAAGCCCATTGTAATAACCCAATAGCCTGAGTTGATGGCTACGTATTTAAAACTTTTCCTTTCGAACAAAGCATTGATTGCCATTATCGGAAGTGCTATTAATATTCCTCCCATCACGCCATGTAATACACCATGTTTAAACGTTCTGAAATTAGTACCGAATTTTGTCATAAAATCCGCATAATATTTACCAATCTCCGAATTGGTATCATGAATGCCTGGCTCATTCATTAAAACAGATAGTATATGTCCTTGGTGAATAACCAATGCGGTAAGTGCAACGGCAAGGAAAAAACTAAACAGATAACTCAGTCCAAAAACTAATGGCATATTTGCGCCTTTCATTTTTTCTTCTGTTACGCCAGATTCCTTCATCCATGAGGTTCCTAACGTTTTAGGATTGTACCAAATAAAACCCACTACCATAGGTATAAGCGCCGCAAGGGCGAGTACTAAAAAGTTTGCGTTCATAATAAAGTTTGTCTTAGTGTGTGTTAAAGATATATATATTATTTAGACTAATATAGCGTTCGGTAATTTCATTGGAGGAAATTTTATCATTTGCGTTCCGTTGCGAAACCTTAGCGACCTTTGCGTTTAAAAAATAGTTGGAATTTAAACGCAAGGAACACAAAAAGATTATCCCCGAATTCTAAATCAGATTCCTTTCTTTAAAATAAAAATAGAAAAATCATTCTCAGCCCAAAAACAATTAATATTAAACCAAAAACTCTATAGATCCATTGTAACGATAATGGTTGAATAAGTTTTTTAATTCGTTTTGCTAATACGACTTTCAAAAAGTCTGTAGTAAAAATTCCCAAAAAGATTCCGATAAAAAAGAGCGCTGTGTTTATTTCTATCTTTTGCTCTGCATACTTTATCAATCCAAGCCAGACCATAAATACAAATGGATTAACAAAATTGACAAGAAATCCTTTTATAAAAAAGGCTGCATAATATTGCTTAGGAAGGACTATTTTTTCTTCTGAATCAACCTTGTCTGTGATCATATATTTTGTTCCTATGCCGATAAGTAGTATTCCTCCCGAGAGTGCTATCCAAAAATTACTATCCGGATAACTGAAGTATGGTGCTAATCCGTAGTTACAAACCAGTACACATACTATATCGCTGATAACGATACCGAGCGCTACCATAAATCCAGGTACAAAACCACATTTAAGGGTACTTGAAAGAAGCAAGAAAAAAACAGGACCAATAAAGACAATCATTCCTAGTCCCAACAAATAGCCTTCTACAAAATCCATTTGAATTCGTTAACCATAAATTAAGTGGTAAATATAAAGTAAGTAGTTAAGAGTTGTAAACACAGACGCATCTATATTTACAATATCAAAAGATTCATCGTATTTTTTATTTGAAATAATGATTTTTAAAAATTGATTTTTTCATAGTCTTCTTTTTTTGGTTGTTTAATTTATAACTCGCGGATACTAATAGCCTATTCGGTTCTCATTTGAGTAGTTTTATAGGTTATGTCTATATTGATTTTGTAAGGTTTCCAAAAAGTGTGCTATTAAAAAATGATGTCTCATAATAATGAGAGTGAGACCATCTATTGCTGTTCACTTTAGTGAACAGCAATAGATGGAAATTATTTTTGTTTTATTGACAGGATTACTACTGTTATAGAAAAACTTTAACAACAGCAAAAAGGTCTTGCAAAATGCAAAGCCTTTTTATTATTCTTAAATTTAATATCCTTTTATTTTAAAACAATATATTGATACGCTGTTAAACCTTGTGTTGCACCAAGTGAAACGGTTGAACCGTCAAAAGCATCTGTCCATGTAGCTTGCAGCGCAGTAGGAACTGTAAATGTTTTAGTGCTGTTACGCAAATTCACCAATATTAAATAAGTGTCAGGACCCAAGGTACGAGTGAAACAAACAATATCAGGATCTGTATACGTTGTTAACGATCCTGTTTTTAAAGCAGGGGTAGTACTGCGAAGCGCGATGATCTTTTTATACGCGACAACCATGTCTGGGTTAGCGGTCCAGTCAATTGGTGTTGAGTTGTTAAAAAACGAAACCAAGCCTGTCGTCCCCACTTCCTGACTGCCATAGATCAACGGTACTCCTGCCATATAAAACGTTGCAACAGCAGCAGCCAGAGATCCTTGCTTTCCACCAAAAAGAGTCATTGGTGTTCCGTCAAAAGCAGAGTGGTCATGTGTTGTCGTAAATCTCAATCTTTGTTTTCCAGCAACAACACCGTTATATTCATTTGTATTCGCTGTATAAATATTTTGTGGTATACCAGGGCTCGAAGTTTTAAATGCACCGGTTGATGCGCTGTAAAAACCTTCGCCAAAAACCATTTGAAAACCTGCGTTAAGATGGCCTATATTATACCCTTCTGCTAAAAAAATAAGCTGTCTGCTTGGTTGGATAGCCGTTAACGTATCGATCGCCTGCGCCCAAAAGCTGTCTGGTATGTGGTCTGCATAATCACATCTAAATCCGTCAAAGTTTGCAATGTGTATCCAGTACTTCATGTCTTTTATCATTTCAGCACGCATATCCATATTTGTATAATCTAATTGCGCAACGTCTTTAAAACCAGTTCCTGGAGGCCAAACAATATTTCCACTGCCGTCTTGTAAATACCAATTTTTATGAGCCGTTATCCAGGCATTGTCCCATGAAGTTTGATTTGCTGCCCAATCTAAGATCACCGCCATATTCTTGTTGTGTGCGGCATTGATTAAGGTACGCAAATCTTCTAAGGTTCCATATTCACTATTCACCGCTCTGAAATCTTTCACACAATACGGAGAGCCAACGGTTTTAAGTACGCCAATTGGATTGATCGGCATCAACCAAATTACATTTGCCCCCAATGCTTTGATAGAATCTAAGCGGGCTGTAATGCCAGCAAAATTTCCTGTAGCACTAAATGCTCTTTCGTTTATTTCATACAAAATAATATCCGTCGTAGCAGGAACGCCTGAGTAAGGTGTACCGTATTGTGGTGGATCTGCCTCAGGGTCAGTCGTAGTTATAGCAGCAGAGACGGGAGCGGGAGTTGAATCCTTCTTTTTGCTACAAGAAATAAATACAAATAATAGAAGCCCAAGAAATAACAGATATTTATTCATGTGTCAATTTTTTTAGTAGAATTTAAGCGGATCAACTAATCTCTTTTTGTCTTATATATTAATTATTCTATTAATTATAAGATAAATCAAACTAATAGAATCTTAGGAATAAAGACTATTAATCTATAAAAAATATCAATAGGTACTACTAAAATATAGTTTCAAATAGTTGTATAACAAATAGTTGCCTTGTAGTTGTTTATAAAAACTATTAAAAGAATACTTGTGCTTTTTTCAATGGTGTTCACTAATTTCTGTCCTTGTCGAGGCTTTTCCCTCGTTTGCCGTAGCTTTTAGCTACGCGCCTAACTATACCATCAGGTGTTTCGCCGCACTAATTCAACTACCGTTTATAATAAACGTCTCTAAAGATAATCCATTTCCAGCATACCTTTCATGTAACAGTAAGCTCTTGCGCTACTATAAATATATTCCCATGGCTCGTCTACAATTCTGGATCTTACCGGATTCTGACATAATTTTTAAAATTAAAAATGATAAAATGAAATATAAAAATACGGACTTGCTTGATATTACAAACTACTTATCGATGTTTAGAGTAAGTTATTACAGAGTTTGGTTGTAGTAGCCAGGCGAAACGCCTGACAATATAGTTCGTGGCAAAATACTACGGCAAACTACTCTTCTTTTTAGTTTATATGCTCACGAGAACTGGGGTTTTAGTTTTTGCTTTTCTCTCTGAATTCTTTTGGTGTCGTATCAAACTCTTTTTTAAATACCCTGTTAAAATGTGGGATATTATTGTAACCTGTCAAATAGGCAATTTCAGAAACAGCCTTGTCTGATTCAATCAGCAATCGTTTTACTTCAGAAAGCCTTATCGTGTTCAAATAGGATTTGAAAGAAGAGTCTAACTGTTTTTTGATCAAGACGCCAATCTCTCTTTCAGAAAACCCTAATGCCTTTTGCAAATCACCAACAGAGAGTTCTGGATTAGCATAATTTTTTGCGAAAAAATTAATAATCTTATCAATTTTGGAATCCGATTTTTCTGTATCTGATCCAGACATTTGATAAGGAACAAGTACTTTTCTTTTCTTTTTCAAAATATAAATCAATCCGAAAATCCCAATGGCAGTAATCATCACTGTGCCATATAGAAAAACCCATTGCTGATTGTTGTGCAAAAATGTAACATTACTAATTTGAATCTCATCGTCTTTGTCAGGACCCAGGGTTTGGCAACTGTTTACAAGCACATTAGTGACTCGGGAGAAATTTATATTATTGAAATCTTCCTTTTTCATACCATGCAAACGCAACCACCAGCTAGGGATTTCAAAATCGCTTTTTTTTATTTCATAGTTCCCCTCTCCTATATATTCAATTACAGCTACTAAGGGAAGCCAAGAAAGCTTTTTTCCCGCTGTAGTGAAGCCGTTGTAATCCAACGTAAGGAAAACAGGAATACGTTTGGCTTTATCGGCTTTCAGATGAATGGAAATCAAATCAAACCCTGAGAAATCAAAAAAAAGGTCTTTCGTAGAATCTGCTTTATGAAGGTATATGCCTGCAAAGGGTTCGTTGACTTCTGTGCTGAGTCGGTATGAAAAATGAAGTATATTATTACTATCAATTTTATAACTACCTGTTGAATACCCTGATGCTATTTCTTCATGTGATATACCAACTAATATTTTTGACGTATTGTCAAAAGGGTAAACAGTCAATGTTTTTAAATCTACTATAAAAGCCAATCCTAAACCAAGAAGTACGCTAGCAATTGCAAATGAAACAATAAAGAATCTCATCGAGAAGAAATTAATTAAGATTAAAAATAGGTAAAATATTCATTCTGTTGAAGATACGTAGGCTAAAAGACTTGATTTTTATTGCAAAACGTTAATCATTTTCTGCTTTTTGCCAAAACAACACCTAAAATCAATGATTTTGCATAGAATGAAAAGTTAAGCGACTTCGATATCAGTATGTTTGTTTTAACTTTAACAAACATACTGATATTTATGAAAAAAAATTACTTTATTCTATTTCTGTTTATTGTTCTTTCAGCAAAATCACTTAAAGCTGCAAATACATATGTTCAGGCAGATGACCCCGCTATTCAATATATTGGACGAATCGATTTTACAAACCCAAAAGCACCTACGTTCTCCTTCCCTGGGATAAGCATAAAAGCAATGTTCAGTGGAACCAAAATCAGTGCTGTAATTAAAGATTTTGGAATGGGAGGAGCAACTACAACTAATTATTATAACGTTCTGATTGACGATGTCGTTACTGGAAAACTCATGGTGAATTTCATGGACACCCTGTATTTGCTCGATTCTGGCCTTACTAATACCTCTCATACGGTTGAGTTGGTAAAAAGGACAGAGAGCTCTGTTGGTAAAAGTTCTTTTTGTGGTTTTGTTATTCAAGCGGCTTCACTCATGACTCTGCCTGCTATGCCAACTTATAAAATAGAATTTATTGGCGACTCATGGACTTGTGGCTATGGAAATGAAGTATCTACAACAAGTCCTAACACAGGATTTCATTCTGTAAACGAAGACAATGGCCGTTCATGGGGGTATATTGTGGCAAAAAAATTTGATGCACAGTACCATGCTACTTCCATTTCAGGAAGAGGCATGTATAGAAATAATACCGGTGCTACCACAGGAGTTATTCCGGATGAGTTTGATAAAACATTTGCAGGACAAGCGCTTCCTTTATGGAATTTCAACAGTTATGTTCCCGATCTTTTAGTGATTCACTTGGGCACTAATGATTTCTATCCTCAATCTTGGGCAACACCAAGTATGCTTGATTCTGCTTCTTATGTAGATAAATACATTACTTTTATTAACAATTTAAGAACTCAATATGGCAGCTCAACTAAAATAATTTGTTCTTTTGGGAATTCAGAAACAGATTGGTATCCAGTTGGTTTAAACCAGCTAACACATTGGAGGAATTTTATAACTGCTATTGTCGCTCATTTTAACGGACTTGGAGATAATGAGGTGTATAAATTCGAACTCTCTGCACAGGCATCCCCTTATGGTGAAGATTGGCATCCTACAATAACTACACATAATCAGATGGCAAATCAGATTGCTCCATACATCACCACAATTACCGGTCGCAGTGCATCTTCTTATCAGGCAAGTATTAATAACATAGTTACACTTTCCATAATACAAACTGCTGCAACAAACGATATAATTATTTATCCAAATCCTACCACTGGGGAAATGTATTTTGATGGAATCAGTAAAAATACAAGCTGGACTATTATGGATGCCTCCGGACGCATTCAGAAATCGGATAAAGGAAATAAAGGATCTATAGAAGAACTGCAAAACGGTATTTATTTTCTTCAAATCGGAGAGCAACATCTACGAATAATAAAATTCTAAACTAAAAATCATGAAAAGAAACATTATAATGCTGCTGTTGACCTTAGATCTTCTGCAAGGTTCGATAGAATTGGCTAAAAGTCAAAATATAGTGCCGCTCGACAATCCTTACATTCACTATGATGGGGTTTTCTATCCTACCATAACGCCTATGCTCGTTACATTCGACAGACATAAAGCAGCAGTATATAACAATACCGAATCTGGAATATACGGAGCATGGATTTACCAATGGGTTAGCACACAAACAGGAATAAGAATTCGTCTTAAAACGAATAGCCCTACCATTAAATTTACCTTTCAGCAACGTTCTGGGGGTGGCACGATTGGAGCAAGTCCTACAAATGGATTCTCTGTATTTGCGGACAGTGTATTGAATGGTACCTTTTCTTCTTTAGTTTTCACTATCAATAATCCAAATCCAGGGAATTCTACTTTTTATGAAGTCAGCCTTCCTAATTTGTGGGCTGTAGATTTAATTGGAATAGAATTGGCAAGTACCTATTTTCTTAATGATCCATGCGCTTTGGTAAAACCAGTATATGTGGCTATTGGAGATTCAAAAACGCATGGTACTGGTCAATATGTTTCCTCTGCCAAAACCTATCCTTTTCAATTGGCAAATTTAATGAAATGGGATCTACACAATATAGCAGTGGCTGGAGCTACCACTGGTTGGGCAATGGCGCTGAATATACAGGGAAAACAAGTTGACAACATAACCATTGAAATTGGTTTCAACGATTGGAAGTACCTTAGTGATGCGTTGGCTGTGAGACAAACACAATATGAAAAATTAATTGACTCTCTAAGATGTTATCTGCCTAATGCAAACATTTATTGTATTACACCATGCGTGTCTACTGACCCTTCAGGAGCGGCACCCTATTCGCTAGAGGATTTCAGAACTATGGTGGAGACGATTGTTAAGCTCAGAAAACAAACCGATTCAAAATTATTTCTCTTTCCAGGCCCTGCTGTTTCTGACGCTACTATGCTTGCTTCTGGCGATATGGTTCATTTAAGCGAGTCTGGAGCATTGATGCTTGCTAATAATCTAAAAGCAGCAATCAATAATCCTGCTTCTGTGCTGACTTCAAATCAACCAGGGATATCCATGCAAAGAAAAACGAAAATCAACTACATCTGTAGTTCGGAAATTTTTGTAACAACAAATGGCGAAGGCTATTTTTCTTTCGAATTATTTACTACAGATGGGAAAAGATTGGCAATAGTAGAAAACATATTTCTTAAAGAAGGGCAAAATGAGGTTTCCTGGAGCCCCTCAGGGCTTTTTATAGGCAATGCTTATCTAGTAAGTATAAAGCAAAACGAGCTTATTGAAGGCACACAAATTATGTTGTTGGATAAATAAACTCCTAGCTAAATGCTACAACAAACATACTACACTTTTTTAGTTTATATGCTCACGAGAATGGGAGTGCTGATTGGTTCCGCTATCTTGTCCTAAAAGTGGATGACAAAAATTTAATAGGATTAGGTATTATATTCTCTAATTGCATTTAGAGTTAAAGGTAGTGCTAACATAAAACCACTTATAATACTGTTGAAAATAGAATTTAAGGAAT
>JAYTHK010000348.1:0-2786 GCA_043732665.1 Cytophagales bacterium
AGCAATCATTTCGCTTCCAGAATAATTCTTTCGGTTATTAAATCAGAAGTTGTTTAGCCAAGAGCTTCCTATTTTATATGCATGCTTTCAGGAAGAGCAACCTTCGACTGGACTAATTTTTGGATCATTCTTGGAGTGATTGTCGTGCTTTCGCCTTTCAATTTTAGAGCAGCAAGGTTAACATGGCTTTATATCTTTGTGAAATTAGAAGAAGATGAGATTGTAAATGAAAAGATAGACCTGTAAGAGAAAGAGTAGATTGATATTTTGTATAGTTGAATTTTTGTTATATTTAGTATCGTTAAAGAACCTAAATAATCGATAGCGTAAATATTATATGTCAAAGGTCAACAATAAAAATACAAGCAGTCTTCCAAAGTCTTGCCTAGACTTTTTGAAATTATTAAAAAAAAACAACGACCGAGATTGGTTTAATGCTCATAAAGCTATTTTCATAGAAGAGCAGCTTCATGTAGAAAAATTTGCGGACAGTTTGCTGAAAGAACTTGTGCTGCACGATATAATTGAAACGGTATCAGGTAAAAAAAGTTTACATCGTATATATAGAGACACACGCTTCTCAAAAGAAAAAATACCTTACAAAACAAATTGGAGTGGAAGCTATAGAAGAGCAGGGAAACAACGCCGCGGTGGGTATTATTTTCATATCGAATCTGGGAACAGTTTTATTGCCGGTGGTTTTTTTGGGCCAAGTCCAGAAGATTTAAAACGTATCCGCGACGATTTTGCTTTTGACGATAGTGCTATGCGGAAAATATTGAAAAGCAAAGCCTTCGTCTCGACTTTTGGCATGTTACAGGGAGAACAACTTAAAACTGCACCGAAAGGTTTTGACGCAGATAGTCCAGCAATAGACTTGTTGCGTTACAAACAATTTTTGGCAATTCGAAAATTTACAGACAAAGAAGTTCTTGATAGTTCTTTTGTAAAGGAAGCAAATCAAACGTTTAAAAATATGCGTCCTTTTTTCGATTATATGAGCGAAGTGCTGACAACAGATCTTAATGGAAATAATCTTTCGTAGAGACGAATTATGCTACTTCTCTACAACGGTGGTAGATCTGGAATAAATTCGTACTTCTTCGTTTCCTGACTTATTTTGCAGCAGAATGTTTTCAATCCATTGGTTAGTGCAATGTATTGAGCTTTAATAGTCATGTTGTAAACTGAAGCCTGATCGAAAGCTGCTTGGTTGATTTTTTGGTCTGCTGATTTACACTCTACCAGTAGAAATGGTTTTCCTTCTCTATCGTAAATAATAATATCGCTTCTTTTTAATAATTTATTGTAGCGCAATCCTGTTTCTACTTTAATAAGAGATTTTGGATAGTTGTATTGATTAATCAGAAGATGCAAAAAATGTTGTCTTACCCATTCTTCAGGGGTCAACAAAAAATAGTTTTTACGTATACTATCAAAGATAAAAGTTTTGCCTTCTTCCTTTTTGATTTTTACATCAAATTGCGGTAAGTTTAATTTTTGAAAAAGGCTCATAGTGAATTTGACAAACGATAATTGAAATAAAGATAAGATTTAATTTAACAACCATGAAGACCAAAGAAGAAATAGTGAAAGACTGGCTGCCAAGATATACAGGAGTGCCCTTGGAGAACTTTGGTGAATATATTTTACTTACCAATTTTAGAAACTATGTAGATATGTTTGCCAGCCAGTTTGGGGTGGAGATAATTGGTATAGATAAACCCATGCAGTCGGCTACCAGTAACAATATTACCATTATCAATTTTGGAATGGGTAGTGCGATGGCGGCTACAGTTATGGATCTTCTTTCTGCAATTATGCCAAAAGCAGTACTTTTTTTAGGAAAATGTGGAGGATTAAAAAAAACAAAATTGGGAGATTTGATCTTGCCTATCGCCGCCATAAGAGGAGAGGGGACAAGCGACGATTATATGCCTGCAGAAATTCCAGCTTTACCTTCTTTTAGGTTGCAACAGTCTATTTCCTCAATCATAAAGAAACACGAATTAGACTACTGGACGGGAACGGTCTATACTACAAACAGAAGAGTATGGGAGCACGATGAAAAATTCAAAGATTACCTTCGTGATATTCGCACCATGGGAATAGACATGGAAACAGCTACTATATTTATAGTAGGCTTCGCCAACGGTATTCCTCACGGAGCATTGTTGTTGGTATCCGATAATCCTATGACTCCAGACGGTGTTAAAACATCTAAAAGCGATCTTACGGTTACTCAGAAATTTGTAAAACAGCACCTTATGATCGGAATAGAGTCGCTGAGAGAATTGGCCGATTCTGGCGATTCTGTAAAACATCTTATTTTTGAATAATTAGAGCATAAGTAAGTTTTAGCATATAATGTTTAAACTTATATTTGAGCACAAGTTTTAATTAGTTTTATTATATTTGCTAAATGAGGTTGGAAGAAGAAATCAAACAGAAAGAATTTAAGAACGAATACGCCAAAAGTGTGGTGAATTTAATCTATACGTTCAACTGGTTAGATACTCAAACCAGAGACTTTATGAAGAAATTTGACATCACGTCTCAGCAATTTAATATCCTTAGAATCCTTAGAGGTCAGCAATCTGCTCCAGCCACTATAAATCTTTTGAAAGAAAGAATGTTGGATAAAATGTGCGATGCTTCTCGTATGGTAGAAAGATTGAAGACTAAAACATTAGTGGAAAGACGAGTATGTGAAAAAGACCGAAGAGCGGTAGACATATTTATTACCAAAAAAGGACTTGAACTACTGGCCAAGATAGACAAAGAGA
>JAYTHK010000349.1:0-9256 GCA_043732665.1 Cytophagales bacterium
AACAAGAGGGCCAAATTTTAGAGTTGACAAAAGGTGCTGACATATTGGTAGCGACTCCTGGAAGAATGTTTGATCTTATCTATCAAAAACATATAAAAATAACAAAAGTAGAAATCCTTGTATTGGATGAGGCGGATCGAATGTTAGACTTGGGCTTTCTAAAAGATATTGATGATGTAAAGAAATTTCTTCCCGCAAAACATCAGACCTTGTTTTTTTCCGCTACCATCAACGAGAAAATTAAAGATTTAGCGTATTCGCTAGTGCGCAATCCTATTCGGATTCAGATTTCCCCAAAAGACCCTGTATCTAAAAATGTAACGCACTCCGTTGCCTTTATTAGCATGGACGATAAACGGTTCTTTCTGGAACGCCTTGTCAACGAAAATTTAGACATGAAAATTCTTGTTTTTGTGCGCACACAAGTACGTGCGGAACGAGTACATGCTGCGATGGGACGAGTAGGAATAAAAACACTGACCATGCACGGCGGAAAAGAGCAGGAAGACCGCACCAATGTGATGAACGAGTTCAAAGCAGGAACAATAAAAGTGGTGATTGCTACCGACATCAGCGCAAGAGGAATTGACATTCAAGGAGTGCAATATGTAGTAAATTACGATATGCCAGACGTAGCGGAAAACTATGTACACCGTGTAGGCCGCACAGGCAGAGGAACAGCAAAAGGATTTGCCGTTTCTTTTTGTAGCATGGAAGAAAAAGAAATTCTGGACGAAATAGAAAGTTTTTTGACGAAAGAGATAAGAGTGATGGAAATTAAAAAAGACGATTATACGGAAACACTTAACATCACGGAAGATACCAACAACAATTGGAAAGCGCTTTTAAAAGAAGCCGAGAAAGAGGATAAAGAATATAAAAAGAAGAAAAAGAAGAAATAGTCTGAATATTATTTTTCGGACAAATTAAAGCGTAGATTTGTACGGTATTTTTAGTCAAACTTTTTATCGACTTACTTTTAATTTTTGAATGTTCTATTTTAAACTTATTTTTTATGAATCTATTATACAAGACAATCGGTCTCTTTTTTTTGATGGAAATACTATCCACAGGGTATTCAGAGGCAGCCACACATTATTACAGAAGTATGAAATCTGGTTTTTGGAAAGATGCTACGAGTTGGGAAATAGCAGACGACGCAACTTTTACCGTCAATGTGCTTAATGCCACATCTCCGCCTGACTGCACGTCAGAAATAATTTTAATAAAAAGCGGTCACGTCATAACCATTGACCAATCTGTGACGATCGACGAAACAGTTGTGGAAATTGGAGCGATGTTAATTTATGGAAATTATAGTTCTTCCGTTTTATCAGTTAACGATGGCATTGGTATTGATCTGCAAATAAATGGAACGATAGAAGACAGCGGTCCATTTAACATAAATTGGAGTACGATTCAATCTTCATGGGCGCTTGGGATGAGTGCCACGATGATACGCATAAGAAGTACGAGTGCTGCTTTATGGCGCGATCATTACGAAGGAGGCATGTCTACAATACCTGTAGGTTCAACGTGGATCATCCGAAAACAAGGTGCCGACAATCCTAGCATTTCAGCTATAAATTCTTATTATGGAAATCTGAAAATAGAAAACACTACTTCTGCTTTTTGGAATGCTACTGTTGTTGGTTCTAAATTTATTGGAACTGCCAGTGCTGCTGTCATAAAAGGAACGATGGAAATAGGGGCGCCAGGATTTTATGGTGTGAAGTTTTATAGCCAGAACAGCGCCACAAATTTAATTTTAATAAAAGGAAATTTACTTGTCAATCAAGGGTCGGAAATTAATCTGGAAGATGCTTCTACTACTACTGGGGCAAGCGGTATAAATCTTCAAGGTGATTTAATCGTAGACGGAATTTTGTCTTACGGAATTTCAGACGCATCCGATAATAATAGAATAATAAAATTTACGGGTGCTACGAATCAAACTATTTCAGGAGCTGGAGTTTTGCTTATGTATAATCTAGTAAACGATAAACTATCAGGAGATTTAATTCTAAACAGATCAATTGCTATCGACAATAAAGTAACACTTACGAATGGAAAACTTGATCTAAACAAAAATATTCTTTTTCTACAAAATAATTCTGTCGAGGCTATTGGCAGAGCGAATGGATGGATCCGAAGTGAAGCAACCGACAACGCTTCGAAAGTAGCATGGAATATAGGCAGCACAAATGGCGTGTATGAATTTCCTTTTGGGAAAAATAGTATTAGTTATATTCCTTTTTCCATTTACCTTACTGCTGGTGATATAGGAATAGTTTCTGTTTCCACCTATGGTACAACTACAGACAATCTGCCTCTACCAACGATTCCTGAGCTTGTTACGAACATAGATGTAAATGGAATAAACAATAGTGCGTACACTGTAGATCGATTTTGGCAAATAGACAAAACGGGAACTTCGGGTACTGCCACACTTTCCTTTTCCTACAGCAGCGGCGAAAGTCCGCCGCATACTTCCGTGTTAGTGGGTAGGCGATACGCTACCGTTGCTAATAGTTGGGAGTCGCCCGCTTGTTGCCAAATACAAGATTTAACGAATTGTAAAGTTACTATACCAAACGTTTCATATTTTTCAACGTGGACGCTCATGGAGAAAAATGACGCATTGCCTTTAAGCATGGATGTTAGCAACAATCAATCGAATACCTTGGTCGAAAAAACGGATGTTTCAATTTGTCCAGTTCCTTTTAGAGAAACATTTTTTGTAAACTATTCTATGGAAGAAAAATATGCTGTATCCATTGAAGTGTATACAAGCTTAGGCGTAAAGCTATTTTCTAAAAATGTGGATTCTGATAAAGGCGACAATTGTTTTGAAGTGAATCTGTCTAGCGAGGTAGCACAAGGAATAATTTATGTACGATTTATGGGGGAGAAAACGGCTAAAACGTTTACAGTATTGCGGGAGTAGGCATAAAAGAGACAAATGAAACTTCGGCTTTTCTTCTTGAAAGATATGAAGAATGCTGTTTGTACTAGCTTAACCCTTGAACGGAGTACTATAGGCTTATAGCGAGCGACTACAACGTTTTAATCACAAGGGATAATTTAAGGTTGTGTTTTGGATGATACCGTTACTTTTCACGACTATCTCTGCTTCATTATTAAGTTTAGAGATTGAGGATCGGGTTGGTTTATTGGAAAACAATTATCTATCCTCTTTTAAATAGCAATATGGGTTTATTTCCTACCCAAAGCCTATGATTATCCCTTTTTTTAATACATTTGCATTTATACAGCTATAACTATCTTTTTTATGAAAAAAATAATTGTCTTTTTTATACTATCTCTATTTACATCAATTGGTTACGCCCAGTATATCAATACTTCCCATAAAGATGCTCTGGAAGTGAGGAAAAGAATCTTATTGGTAGGACTTCCAGAAGACGATAAATTCTTATTGGAGCAATACGAACAAGACAGTTCCGAATATGTAACGCTTTACAAGAATGACATGGAAGGCCAGCGGCAGGCGCTAAAAGAAGCAGCGCTAAAGTATTGGGAATATACCGACAGCGTTGTAGTAAAGTCTCTCAAAGAAGCCAAGTCCCTTGTAAAAAAATTCCCAGAAAAATATGCGTTGATGACATTTGGCGAGCAATTTCAAGACAGGTACTATGTGAAAAATAATAACATATCAAATCCTCCTCTGGTTTCATGGCAAAAGAAAGATGGGAAATTCAGTTATAATTCAAGCAAACGTTACAGTGTAAAAGTCCTCGGGATTACTTCGTTGGTCATCGAACTGCCTAAAAAAGTTTTTGAAATTTATTTGCCCAAAATTTCTCCTTCTACAGGTGATTTTATTTTTGCACTAAAACAAATACAATATGTCCTTTCAAGCATCCTGAAATCTGAGGAAGGCTCTGCCAATAAATTATATCGAACTATAAATGCTAAGTCCGAAGAACTCAAAAACAAGACTTTATTAATTGACGCAAGGGAAGTAGAGTGCAAGGAAGATGCCGTTAAAAAAGCCTATCCATACCCATTTAAAATAGTAAATTATGAGGCAATAGAAGACGCATTGAAGACCAAAGACGATCAATATGTACTTATACAAGCCATGCGTTTCGATACACAAAATAGTTCCTATTATATAAGCAGTGCTGCGAATGGAGAAATTTATTGTAATTTCATTGAACCTACTTTTAATTACGGCCAGCGCAATGGAGCGTATTCTATCATAGTTCTTTATCCTTATATAAATACTAAACTTCTCGAAAAATATGGAAGTGGGCAACAATAAAAAACATCTCTTAACTCATGAAAAAAATAATTGCTGCTTTTGTATTCATCCTAGATATATCAATTGGTCATTCCCAATACATCAATACTTCCTATAAAGAAGCTTTGGAAATAAAAAAAAGAACTCTGCTAGTCGTATTGCCAGAAAACGACAAGTATTTATTGTCTATGTATGGGCAAGACAAAGACAGTGCTGAATATGTACAGCTCTATATAAACGATATGGAAGGGCAACGGTTAGCCTTAAAAAATGCCATATCCGAGCATTGGAAATTCACAGACAACACGATCATTACCTCTCTCAAAGAAGCCAAATCTCTCATAAAGAAATTTCCTGATAAATATGCCTTGTTGAGAATCGGTGAACAGTTTCAGGACAGAACTTATATCACTTTCAAAACATCCTCACCTCCTATTACTTCGTGGAATCTTGCAAACGGAGAATTTGTTTACAATGCCAGCAATCGCTACAATATAAGAAGACTGGGCATTACTTCTTTGGACATCGAAATGCCAAAAAGAATTTTTAGGGTATACCTGCCTAAGATGTCTTCTTCCTTAGGGGATTTCATTTATGCAGTAAGACAAATAGATTATGTACTTACGAGCATTCTTAAATCTGAGGAAAATTCAGCGAACAAATTATATCGAAACATCATTCTTGTTTCTGAAGAGCTAAAAAATAAAACCTTATTAATAGATGTTAAGGAAACGAACTGTACGGAAGAGGCCATTAAAAAAGTATATCCCTATCCATTTCGAATAGTAAGCTATGATGCAATCGAAGATGTATTGAAAACTAAAGACGACAATTACGCCATTATACAAACTGCACGTTTTGACACACAGAGCAGCACTCACTATGTTGCAAATGCTGGAAACGGAACAATCTATTGTAATTTCAATTCCCCAACATTCAACTACTCAGGAGGAGAAAACGCCTATATCAGAGTTTACTATCCTCTGATTACCGTTAAAGAATTTGAAAAATATAAGGACTAGAAAGGCAGACTAATGGACTCTGGCTTTATCAACTCATCGTTATAGTCGTTCAACAAAAAACTGATTGGTGCATTTGGGAAAACAACAATATCGCTCATCGCAATTCCCCATGGCTTCCAGTAATTTGCCAAAACTTGCCCAAACATTTCATCTTCCCAAGGGTCAAATAAAGTTTTTTGATCTTGTTGCACAACGATTGGTTCAACATATACTTTATCGTCGCCGAATTGTACGTTATATTCCGGATAACCTTTTATTAAATAATTGGAATAAATAAACCTTCCACACAATTCTTCAAATTGTACCGGATGTAAAATTTTATCCAAAATTTTAGCCGTAAGCTCTTGGTGGAACTTTCCATTTTCGCCATTGTCTTGCAGGCAACTAACGATTCCAAAGCCGTTCATGCCCAAAGAAAAATTCAATTTATTGGTTTCGTCTTTGTAGTTGAAAACATCTTTCGAGTATTTAATTCTTACCACTTCAATACTCCAGGGTTTGAAACCCTTATATTCGATAGGTATTATCAGAGATTGCAACATCAAATGAAGGTTTTTGAATCTGTTTTTTAAATAGAGCGACAAAGAAAGTTTTTCGCCTCGTCTGCTTTGCTCCTTTATAACGATACTAAGGTCGTTGTACAAAATACCGTATACCAATTTTGCCATCCACTGAAATAAAAGCTCTTCCGGAAGTTTTTTTACTTCTTCATAACCAGCCGAAAATGCATTTTTGATTTTTTCTTCAAAAGGATTTAGCGTTTCTTCGATAACGTATTTTGAGCAAGGCAATCTCAACGCTGAATATTTCGTAACATTCCCATCGCCCAACATCGCAAATGTTTTGTCCCTCAGCGAGTACCGATCCATGATCCATTCGGGGAAAACATAAACTTGCTCTTCAGCAGAAGTTGTTTTTTTGCCTGTCAAAAAACATTCGTTAGCACTTAATTTTAAGTCTGAAAAAGGATTGTATAGTTGAATTGTCATAAGATAAATAATGGTGCATTTAAATTTACTCTATCTTATTGATTTTGTTCTTAACCACTTCCAGTGCTTTCTTCATTTTCTCTACGTCAGCAGCAGCAGCACTTTGGTCTTTATGATTTTGTTCTTTCTTTTTCAATAACTCTACTATTTCTTCGGCATTTTTCTTTTCTTTTGCTTCGATGTCTACTCTCGCTTGCTTATTCTTTGCAAGGTCTTTTGCCTGTTTCTCTCCTTCCCCAACTTTTTCTTTTTGTACTTTCACCGCTTCCATTAACGCTTTTTTCTCTTCCTCCGTTTGCAACTGTCCTTCTTTCGCATGCTGAACGATTTTAATGTTTTCTGAATGTTGCAAAGCCACTTTCTGTTCCGCTAAATTATTGTCTATTTCTCTGTTTAATCTGGCATAGTCTTCTCTATTCACTTGCAGTTTAGTTTCTAATTCTTTTTTTTCAGTAGCGTTGTCGTTAATTTTATCTTGCAAACTCGTTCCTTCGCCTACTTCTTTTTCCTGAATTTTTGTAGCCGACAACAAAGCGTCTTCGGCATCTTTGATTTGATTATTGATGTCTTCTTTATACGCATTCACTGCAAATTCATAAAGCATTTTTTCTGCTCCTCGGTATTGAGCTTCTGTTTCTTTGGAAACAAATTGAGCTCCCAAATCAATCGCCCACCATACCCGAGAGCCTTTGTGAGACACTTCCACCTTTGAAAAAACTCTACACGGATAATTACTGATGGCTCTCATCTCTGCCGCTTGAATAGAGATGACTCCAGCTGAAGAAGAGGGTTTGCCGTAATTTTTTAAATATTTAGTCCATGATTTTTCCACCTCTTTTTTATCCAACTCTAACAAAACTTCCATTCCAGGGCGAACGATATTTTCTACTTTCTCAGAAAATTCTTGAATTTTTATTTTCTGCGCACGAACATTTCCTATTGAAAATACCAGAAAAAAGACACCAAAATATTTATACATAATTAATTAAAACTAAATAGTAACTTAAACGCTATATTATTGTTGCAAATTAACACCAATATAAGATACCAACAACTATGGAAAAGAATATTCTTATCACAGGAGGCACAGGACTCGTGGGAACACGCCTTGCAGAGATGTTAATGGAAAAAGGGTATAGCGTCAATTTCCTTAGCAGGCAAGCGGCAGAAGGCAAAATAAAGAAATACCGCTGGGATTTAAAAACAAGATACATCGACGAAACAGCATTAAAAACAGCCGACTATATTATTAATCTGGCTGGTGCAGGAGTCTTTGACAAAAGATGGTCGGCAAAATACCGACAAGAAATCATGAGCAGTAGAGTAGATTCTACGTCTCTTTTGTACGAAAAACTTTCTTTTCTACCTCACAACGTAAAGGCATTTATATCTGCCTCTGCCATTGGCATATACGGATATGATACGGGAGACGAATGGCAAACGGAAAATTCTCAATATGGGAAAGGTTTTCTTTCCGAAGTAACCAAAAATTGGGAAATGGCTGTTCTCCCTATCGAAAAGTTAGGTATTAGAACAGTGACTATAAGGATAGGCATCGTACTCTCAGACAAAGGCGGTTCACTAAAAGAACTTTCGAAACCTATAACGTATTTCATTGGTAGCCCGATGGGCAGAGGAAGTCAATATGTTTCTTGGATTCACATAGACGACCTTTGTCGTATGTTTATATACGCCCTTGAAAATGCGAATATGGGTGGGGTATACAACGCTGTGGCTCCAGATCCAGTATCAAATGAAGCTTTAACAAAAGAAATCGCTTCTGTATTAAAAAAACCTTTATGGCTTCCAAATCTACCTTCTTTTTTACTAAAAGGTATTCTTGGATCCGAAAAGGCTATGGTATTGTTAGGTGGAAATAGAGTTTCCTCAAAGAAAATTGTAGAACATGGTTTTAAATTTAACTACCCTAATCTAAAATTAGCCTTAGCGAATTTGTTTAAAAACAATAAATAAACCTTATTTTACAAACTTAAATGTGGATAAACTCGTTTGATTTGCTAGACTCATTAATAAATTTTTTATCCGATGAACGATTACACAGAAAAAGGAGACGGCCTCGAGGAGACCAATAATGCTAACCATTCAATGAACGAAAATAAAATAAATAAATTACAGGAATCAAAACAACTCCTGCAACCCGAAGAAGAAAGTATAATTCGGAAAGCCTTTAAAGACAAGGATTGGAATGAAATAAAAAGTACAGACTCCTGGGCTATTTTCAAAATAATGGGAGAGTTTGTAGAAGGTTACGACAAACTAGCCAAGATAGGTCCTTGCGTTTCTATTTTTGGTTCTGCTCGTACAGCGCCAGACAATCACTATTACGAAATGGCGGTAGAAATTGCTGCCAAATTAGTACGTCACGGATATGGGGTAATCACTGGTGGAGGGCCTGGCATCATGGAAGCAGGAAATAAAGGGGCTTTTCTCCAAGGTGGGAAATCCGTAGGCTTAAATATCCATTTGCCTTTTGAACAAACGCATAATCATTATATAGACAGAGATAAAGTGATGAATTTCGATTATTTCTTCGCTCGAAAAACAATGTTTATTAAATACTCACAAGGCTTTATCGTAATGCCTGGAGGTTTTGGTACGCTGGACGAGCTCTTCGAAGCCATTACGCTTATTCAAACCAAAAAAATAGGAAGGTTTCCTATTATTTTGGTGGGAAAAGACTACTGGCAGGGATTGATTACTTGGATCAAAGAAACGATGATCAACAAGGAGCATAATGCTAATGAGGAAGACCTGAATCTATTTAGCGTGGTAGACACTCCAACAGAAGCAGTAAAAATAATTGATGAATTCTACTCGAGGTATTTATTACAGCCAAATTTCTAACGAAAATTAAACTAATGCATACAGTCATCCGACAACCCATAGCCGTCGGATGCTTTTTTTATCGCCCTTGTTGGCGTCTCGCCAACAAGAACCTCCAGCTTATTTATCAGCAGGGG
>JAYTHK010000350.1:0-9213 GCA_043732665.1 Cytophagales bacterium
GTAAGGTTTGAGGTCTTTTTTAAAGGGATTTGTTAATGTAAGAATTAAATCTTTTGAACATCAACGGCATTTTGCCCTTTTTTACCATCCACTACATTAAACGTAACTTTGTCGTTTTGGCGAACTTTGTCTTTTAAGCCCGACACATGAACAAATATTTCACGATTTGAATCGTCTTCCTTAATAAAGCCAAAACCTTTGCTCTCATTGAAGAATTTTACTGTACCTGTACTCATGATAATCTCATTTAATCAGTATAAATATAAGAAATTATTGGTGCAAAAAGAATTTGATGGGAAATTTTAAAAAATATATTTTCAACAAAATAGAACATAAAAAATTCCCAAAAAAGGAAATTTACGAATTCTTACTTTTGGGAATTTTCTAGCAATTTTATTATCTTTTCTTTGTCAAATAGCTGCTGTTTAGCTAATTCTAATTCATACCTTAAATGTTCAATTTCAGAAAGATTGCTGTAATATTCTTGCTTCATTTTCTCATTTTCGGGGTCGTTGCTCTCGTTTTTCTGATTCCATTTATAAATTTCTTCGACAGAAACCTGTAATATCCTTGCTATCTTTTCTAATCTATCAACAGTCAAAGAAATTTGTCCACGTTCAATTTTCCCATAAGTAGAATAATCAATACCTAAATCGTATGCAATCGACTCCTGACTTATACTTTTGGAACGACGAATATTTTTAATATTTTCTATTACCTCAGACATTTTGCAATTGCTCAAAATTAAGCCCAAATCTTGTAAAGTTATCATTAAAGCAAAAGGCATATAAAATTGTAAAATAGGACTATAAATACTTACTTTTTGCTAAATAAATTACATAACAATATAAACAAATTTTACGTTGAATTATTCCTTCGTATAATTATACAAATTAAAAAAATGCTTTAAAAATTAAAAAAATAGAAATATTTATAGTCACAGGTTAATCCTTATTTCAATAAAAATTGTTTTAAATCACTAAAATTATTACTTATTACGATTGACTTTTTTTCTTTTTTAAGTACAATCCTCAATTTTTCAGGAATTTCAATTTTCTCCCCGATAACGTCCTCCACAATGTCAATAAACTTGGCAGGATGCGCTGTAGCAAGGAAAATACCAACACTTTCCGAGTCTGACTCTTTCATATATTCGCTCAAACCAAGATACGCCACCGCAGTGTGAGGACACATTATATATCCATTAAGATTAAACACGTCTTTCATGGCTTTTTTAGTTTCTTCATCCGTGTATGACTTTCCAACGATTTCTGATTTTGTTTTTTGCAAATCATTCTCGAAAAAAGCTTGAATTCTGTCAAAATTACTCGGATTGCCCACATCCATCGCATTTGAAATCGTAGCTACTGAAGATTTAGGCTCAAATAACCCTGTCCAAAGGTATTTTGGGACGATATCGTTAGCGTTTGTCGCAGCTATAAATTTTTGAATAGGCAAACCCATTCTTTTACCGATCAACCCTCCGCATATATTTCCAAAATTGCCACTTGGCGTGCAGAACACCACCGATTTTCCCAGTTTTTTTACCTGTGCATACGCATAGAAATAATAAAAAGACTGGGGAATAAGTCGACTTATATTTATTGAATTCGCAGAAGAAAGATTCATTTTTTCGTTTAAGTCTTTATCCAAAAAAGCTTCTTTCACCATGCGTTGGCAATCGTCAAAAGTACCCAGAACTTCTAAAGCGGTAATATTCTTTCCAAGAGTAGTAAGTTGTTTTTCTTGAATTTCACTCACTCTTTTACTTGGGTAAAGTATCGTCACCTTTATACCTGGCATATCCAGAAATCCTTGCGCTACAGCACCACCAGTATCTCCGGAGGTAGCGACTAATATATTTATTTCTTTATTTTCTTTCTGTAAAAAATAAGCCATCAAGCTTGCCATAAAACGTGCTCCGAAATCTTTGAAGGCAAATGACGGTCCGTGAAATAATTCTAATACATAAAGATTGTCTTTTATATGAACGACAGGAGCATCAAAAGCGATTACTTCATTGATAATTTTACGAAGATCTGCTGCTGGAATATCGTCGCCGATAAGCGTTTTACACACTTCATAAGCAATGTCTTGAAACGAAAGCGTTTCTATAGTATCGAAAAAACTTTGAGGGAGCAACGGAATGTTAATAGGCATATATAAACCATTGTCGGATGGAAGGCCTTTGAATAAGGCTTCTTTCAAACTCACCGTCACATTCTTGTTTTTGGTACTGTACAGTTTCATTCTTTGCATTTCTTTTAAAGGGTGCAAAGATACAGAAATATTTAATCCGTAAAAAACTACTACCTTTGAATTATTATGGCCTCTGCAAAATCAAACGGTCTTTTATTAAAAACTATTCTTGTTGGAATTGCATTGCTGATTTTATACTTAGGTTATAAAATCTCTATCGGTTCCAATGTGAAAATAAGCGCAAATACGTATTATTTTTTTGTGCCTGAAAACTCGTCTCCCCAAACGGTAGCCGACTCTCTTAAGAAAAGAGGTTTTTTAAACAGTCGCTGGTCTTTTAAAATCATAACCTATATAAAAAGCGTTACTGAAATAAAATCGGGCATGTACGAATTAAAAAATGGGTGGAGCAACCTGGAATTAATCAACCATTTCAATGTACATAAACCAAAACCAACGACCTTCATTACAGTTCCTGCCCTACAAAGTCGAAATGCAGTAGTTATTGGTACTTGCAAAGGAACCGATATTCATCCAGACGACGTATGGCTATTATTAAACGATAAAAAATTCACAAAAGATCTTGGGGGATTTAATAAGGAATCTGTGTTCTGTATTTTCATTCCAAGAAATTACAGAGTTTACAAAAATGCTTCCGCCAAAGATTTACTAGAAAGGCTTTATCAGGAATATCTTCTATTTTGGAATGCTAAACGTCTGGAACAAGCACAAGACATGGGATTAAAGCCCTCAGAGATTTCTACGCTGGCCTCTATTGTATATTCTGAAACCAAACAAGAAGACGAAATGCCTATCATAGCGGGGGTTTATCTTAATAGAGTGCGTATAAACATGAGACTTGAATCTGACCCAACACTTATTTATGCCTCAAAAAAGTTTGGTACCAAGCGGGTTTTATTCAAAGATAAGAATGTCAACTCTCCATACAATACTTACAAAAACAAAGGTCTTCCACCCGGCCCCATCTATATCGTCCCTTCTTGGGTGATAGACAAAGTATTAGAATACAACGGGCATGATTATCTTTATTTTTGTGCCAACCACGATTTATCAGGAGGACATATTTTCGCCGAAACGTATGAAGAGCATAAAGAAAATGCCCAACGCTACCACGAAAAACTAAACGAAAAGAATATTTATTAATCTTTTCTTTCTCTCTTTTCCCTATCTTTATAAAAAAAGCAGATAATATTTGATACTGAACAAAAAGTTATGTTTAGCTCTACTAAAGGCAAAGTAATTAATCTTGGAACCCATCTTGTATAGAGAATTTTGCTATATTTAAAATAAAGTATCCTCTGCATGAAGCATTTTGTTTGGGCCTTTAGTTTTTGTTGTCTATTCCTCAGCAACCAAGTATCTTTTGGACAGACACCAAAAGACAGCTTGGTGAATCGTTATTTAGGAATCGCAAAAAAGAAAATAGAAGAAAAGAAATTTTCCGAGGCAAACGATGTCTTTAAGAAAATTTTTGCACTCAAGTCTTCTGTACCCGATGAACTCGCTTATTTTTATGGATACAATTTGTTAAAACTTAATAAATATACCCAAAGCCGTGCCGCACTTCGCAAGTATTTAGATTTACAGGGAGACAAAGGACCTCTTTCCCAAAAAGCCTTAGAAGCCCTTCTGGAATTAGATTGCAAGGAAACGGGATATCACGATGTTTCCATACAATGTGATGTATGTTATGGAGATTCTACTACAGAAATTGCTTGTCGAAATTGCAAAGGAAGAGGCACAGAAATATGTCCACTCTGCAAAGGCTACGGGGTGGTTACAACCCCTACTAGCTTTGGGAATAACTATCACACCTGTCACCGCTGTGCGGGAGAGAAGATAATAAAATGCACCGTATGTAAAGGAACGTTAAAAGAAAAAATAATTTGTTATAATTGCAATGGCAAAGGGAGAAAGAAAATACGCAAAAAATGTTAATTAAATAAGCATACTAAATTTATGTCTATAAAGGAATCCGCTGCCCCAGCAGCCATTAAAATAAACGAAAACTTACTACTCTTCATCTTAGCGGCTATTAACTTTACCCATATTATGGACTTTGTAATAATGGCTCCACTCAATCCAATATTGTCGAAAGCATTGTCTGTAAATCCACAACAATTTAGTTTCCTTCAAGCATCTTATGCTATAAGTGCGGGAATAGCGGGAATAATAGGTTCTTTCTTTGTAGACAAATACGATAGACGCGCAACACTCCTGTTTTTGTATGTAGGATTTACAATAAGCAATCTGGCATGTGCTCTCGCCCCTGATTATTGCGCGCTGATGACAGCGAGAGTTATCGCAGGCTCCTTCGGAGGAGTAATGGGTTCTGTTATTTTGTCTATCGTAGGCGACGTCATTCCCCAAGAAAGAAGAGGTAAAGCTACGGGCATCGTCATGGCCGCATTTTCTGCTGCTTCTGTCATCGGTATTCCTATTGGCATCAGACTTGCGACCAGTTTTGATTGGCATGCTCCTTTTTACTTCCTCACTATATTGAGTGCTATTGTACTTATATTTACTTGGATAAAAATGCCTTCTATTCGTGGGCACATGCACAACGTAAACTCTAACTCTACGCTTCAAAAAATAAAAGCATTATTTCTAAATTCAAATGCACGCTGGTCTTTCCTATTTATGTCTTTGCTAATGATTTCAGGTCTTACCGTAGTACCTTTTCTTTCCGACTATATTGTAAAGAATGCAAAATTGGATGTAAAAGATCTTGACCTCGTCTATTTTTTCGGAGGTTTAGCTACTGCAATCTCTGGACCTGTGACAGGTAAATTAGCGGATAAATTTGGGAAACCAAGAGTATTTATGATCGCAGGAATTATATCAATCATTCCTATTTATATTATGACACACCTTCCTTCTTCTAATTATTTTCTGATCCTTTCTATGAGCAGTTTGTTCTTCATATTCTTCGGTGCACGCTTCGTTCCTGCTATGTCAATGATGACCTCTAGTGTTGAGATTCGCCAACGAGGAAGTTTTATGAGTATAAATTCATCTGTACAACAATTTTCTTCTTCTATCGCCATTCTCATCGCAGGGTCTATTGTTGTAAATAATCAAAATGGAGAATTAGAAAATTTTGGAACCTGCGGAATCATTGCTATTGTAGCAACGATTGCTTGTATCCTCGTTTCATTCAAAGTAAAACAGGTATCCTAAATGAACAAAGCAACCACTAACGCTTGGATAAAAGCGCTACGTCTCCGAACGCTGCCACTTGCATTGGCAAGTATTAGTATGGGAGGATTTCTGGCAGCAGCTTACGGTAGTTTTAAACTAGATATTTTCTTATTATGTGTACTTACAACTGTTTTGCTTCAGGTACTTTCCAACCTGGCCAACGACTATGGCGATTACGAAAATGGGGCTGACCTTGTAGGACGTATCGGACCAGAAAGAGCTGTACAGTCTGGCGTCATAAGCCCCGCAAAAATGAAAAGTGCGATCATCTTGTTCTCCATTTTGTCCCTTGTAAGTGGCATTTATCTGCTATATATCAGTGCGGTATTTAAATCTGTAAATACCTTTGGCTTTTTTTTAGCCCTCGGCATAGTCTCTATTGTAGCTTCTATAAAATACACTGCTGGAAAAAACCCTTATGGCTATTCTGGATTAGGAGATATTGCAGTATTGATTTTTTTTGGGTGGGTAGGGGTTTGCGGGAGTTTCTTTCTACAAACAGGAGGGTTAACTGTTGAAGTATTATTGCCAGCTACTTCCTGTGGTCTATTTGCTACAGGCGTTTTAAATATAAATAATATCCGCGATATTGAATCCGATACAAAAGCGGGTAAGCACACCATTCCTTCACGATTAGGAAAAGAAAAAGCCACATATTATCATATAAGCTTACTGTCAATTGGGTTTCTTTGTGCGGTATTCTATTGCATACTTACTTACAAAAGCCCATGGCAATGGTTGTTCTTAGTTTCTGTTCCGCTTTTTATTCTTAATATTGTAAAAGTAAAAACGCTTGATTCTAAAGATCTAGATCCTTATTTAAAACAAATGGCTATTAGTACACTTGTGTTTGTTTTTAGTTTCGGAACAGGAATGCTTATCGCACTATTATGAGAAAATCAGAAAACAAAATTGTAATTATCAGTGGAGGAGCAGATGCCATAGCGACTGCCTCCATTCATAAATTTTGTGCGGCTGGAGCAAAGGTTATTCTTTGGGATACCGATGAACAAAAAGGAAAAATTATAGTAGCAAGTTTGAAAGCGCAGAAACTCGCAGTAGACTTCCAACACATAGACATCAACAATCTTGGAGAAATAGAAAAAAAGGCAAAAGAGATTTACGAAAAATACAAACGCATAGACATCTTAATCAATAATGCCGTTTGTAGTTCTGATGCTATAGACAACAATTGGCAAAAAATGATAGACCGAAGCTTGAATGGTGTTATGAATTGCATCAAAGCAGTATCACCTTATATGCTTTTAAACAGTTTCGGGAGAATTCTTAATACTACAGCCTTACTTGGACTATATGGAGATATAAATCAAGTGAATTATTCCTCGGTAAAAAACGGCGTAATTGGCATCTCTAAAATATGGACATTAGAGCTCAGTAAATATAACGTCACCGTAAATACTATTGCTCCAGGCTATATAGACAGCGACTACATCAACAAAAATACGGCAATGGTCGTTAAGTCCATCAAAGATAAAATTCCTGCAAAAAAAATAGGTACAGCGGAAGATATCGCCAATGCTTATTTCTTTCTTGCCTCCGACGAAGCTTCTTATATTACAGGAACGGTGTTGAATGTCGATGGGGGATATAGTGTATAAACTTTAGTCATGAGTATTGAGTAAGAACTACTCAATACTGAAAACTCAATACTCACATGAAGATTGGTTTATTTTTCGGTTCGTTTAATCCCATTCATATTGGTCATTTAATTATTGCCAATACCATGGCTGAAAATACAGACCTTCAGGAAGTATGGCTGGTGGTTTCGCCACAAAATCCATTCAAAAAAAATACTAGCCTCCTTCATGAGTTCGACCGCTACGAAATGGTTTCTCTCGCTATTAACGATAATAATAAATTAAAAGTCTCGGATGTTGAGTTTCATCTGACACGTCCAAGTTATACTATAGATACGCTCACTTATCTTTCTGAGAAATACCCACAACATCAATTCATTCTTATTATTGGAGAAGATAATTTAAATTCCTTTCCAAATTGGAAAAATTACGATAAGATTCTTGACTATTATGAACTCTACGTTTATCCAAGACCAAGCATTGAGAAATCAGATCTTGCCAATCATCCAAAAATAAGATTTGTGCAGGCGCCTTTGTTGGATATTTCGGCTACCTACATTAGAACTACTATTAAAGAAGGGAAATCCATCCGGTATTTAGTGACGGAACAAGTGGAGCAGTTTATTTATAAGAAGCAATTTTATTTGTAAAGCAGAAATGAAGAACCTTCATTTCATTTAGTGGTCTTGTGATGAGTGAGACATAAATCGAACAGCCTTGTTGCATCGTAAAGGTTTGTTTGTGTGGACAATAATATAATTCAAATAAGAAAACAAGAACAGGAAAATGTTTTTAGCCTTTGTTGTTGGAGAGTGCATCGTGATTAGTCTTTTAATAGAGCACGATTTCCCCAGAAGGGGATTAATCTTAAAAAAAATATATTTATCTCCTATCCCGAGCGATATGATTAGAGGATCTAGCGATAACGCTCCTAAGGAGCTTTGGGAATAACCTAATCGATGCGCTATTAAGATTAATCCCCTCTGGGGAAATCGCTTGTACATAAAATAGCCAATTACTGCTATATTTAAATTCTTATTGTATTTATGAGCTTTCTCAAAAATTGCTAACGCAATTTGACAGGCACGGCATGTCTTTTATTTGGTTCGTAGGTGCAGCTAACGAAGAGTGACAAATATTGGTTAGGCCTCTGGTCGAGTAAGGGAAACTGAATTTGAATGTACTAAAAAAAATACCGTATCCTACCTTATTCTTCTTTATATAAGTATTGGTCGAGACTAGTTATTTTTGTCGTGCATTAATCGGCCACAGGCCTCGCAAATATTTATCACTCGGCGTTGCCAAGCAACTGCTTTCTGAAATTTATTCTATAGCCTGAACGACTAAAGGGGGGGATATTACCAATAAAATTGAATGTATTATCCATTATTTTTTCATTACGATAATTATCTGTCAATGAGTTTCCCTTAGACATAAATAAATCTGCTATTCCCTTGAAATACCCTGATTGAAAATAAAATTTATCTCCATTATTTAGTTCTAATATATATTGGTTAATACTAAATTTATTAGTCTTAGAAATTGATTTCATGTCGTCAATAGAATAAATTAGTTCTTTCTTAAATAATGGCTTTATGTTTACATTAGAATTAATAATAATTATAGTTGAATATTTTCTAACAATAAGTAAATAAAAAGCATATAACGATATCGGAAAAATAAAACAAAAAAGAAGTATTGAAAGATATGACATAATAACAGCTACAATTAAGAATAACATTAGTTGTATTATATTTTTAAATTTAAAAGAAGATCCAATTATTATTTTCTCCATAATTATTTTTTAACTTCATTTGTTCCTCCAATAGAAATAATAAAATCTAAAATCCAGATAAACTCTAATATAATTTACTCTTTTTTGTAAAAATCTACCTACTAATGTATATTTATGATTGATTGCAATGGATAAAATTAGCTACCCATACAAAATGAGTAGTTAATTTTATCCATTGCAATTTTTAGTTTAAAAGTTAATGCAAAACATACTTTACATCAGACACGACGCAAATACCGCTGATGCGTTGTAAAAACAGTTTTAAATCTTGTACAATTGCTTCTGCCTGTATTTCATCGCAGATGATAATAATCATTGTGTTTTTGAACACATCATTAAGATCATCTCCATTTTGTATACCTCTTTTGCCTTTGCCCGTCACATCACTAATGACAGTGT
>JAYTHK010000351.1:0-2752 GCA_043732665.1 Cytophagales bacterium
AGTGCTCTTCTATTTCCTGAAAGCGATTCGGTTTCATCTTTTATAGTTAAGTTACTAAAATCTTCGTTCCACTGAACCATACCAATCTTTGTTCCGAAAGACAATCGGCCTTTGGCCAAATTTATTTTATAAGAAAACAATCCATCTGCCGATAAAATGCTTTGTATCCCTGCCGATTCTTTATTTACATTTAAGCCTATACCAAATCGGTTATAATTGAATGGCGTATTAATTGTAAAGGTATATGTTTTTGCGGCTCCAGGAATTCCACTCCAAAATGTTTTGTATAGAAGAGACGATTCAATACCTTCTTTTATTCCTGCTGCCGCAGGATTATAGAGCGTTAGCACATTTTGAAAACCAGCTAATGGAATTACAGATTGAGCATTTACGTTCGAATAAAAAACAAAAAAAAATATGACAATATTTTTATTCAATTTTTACTTCTTTAAATAAAGAGATCCTTTTACTAATTTATTCAACGAAGGAATTTTTACAACATAATAATATGTACCACCTGGCAAGTCTGATCCTGACCAGTCGTTCACATAGTTACTTTTTTTGAATACCGTTTGATTCCATGTATTAAAAATAGTCACTTCGCTGTCTTGGTATTTTTCTATGTTTTGAATATAGAATACATCGTTTTTCCCATCCCCATCTGGAGATACTAGTTCGTAGACGATAAGGGTATGAAGTGAAGCAAATTCCACAACTACATTTTCAGAAAAATAATAACAATTATTCATACCTACTTTAATCGTATACGTTCCTTCGTCATTTTCATTGACAACGTTTTTGTTATATATATTAGCAAAAGTAGTATCCTTTTGCGGATTGATCCATAGAAAATTAGTTGCGGCTTGAAAAGGTACTGATAGTTCTAACGCACCACCCAATTCAGTAGGAATCGTTTTAGCTATTTCAATAGAAGTAATTGTCGGAAAGTTTATTATAATAATTGTATCTTTTATAACAGGCTTATAAGTGTCGTCCCCATAGTTGTATATTCTGAGCGCAACGCTTCCTGGCAAAAAAGGAATGAGCGTGTCTGCTTTTAATTGTCCATTACTTGTTAAGATTGAATACGAAAGCGAAAGCGTAGAATTTGTCGTGGCTTTAACAACAGAAGGCTTATCTCCACAAACATTATTACTTCCTGGTATAACAGAGATAATTTGTGTAAGTCGGGTATCATTAACGGCAATATGAATTAATTTTCTATACAGCGTAAGCCCTGGTATTATTGAACTTTTTACGATAAATGAATAATAACCTTCGTCCGACAACGCAACTTTATTAATCGTTAAAAAAGAAGCTGCGGTACCTTGAAAATGACTATTGCCTGCAAGGGCCGTCCCATTTTTTGTCCATTGATATTGATTGCTACTACCGCCACAAAACGCCTGAAACTTAGCCGTATCTTTTATGTCGACAATTGTATCGGTTCGTATATCAATGCTGTCCTGAGGTATGTATTGAAAATTTAATACACCAATATTTGGTTCGAGATCTTCAAAAGTAAATTTATTATTTTGAACAAGGAGGTTTGAAAACTCTGTAAGCGAAGACAAATCAGGCAACTGATCAAACTGATTATTACTAATAAATATATCCGCCAATTTAGGGAAATTGATAACTGCAGAAGGAATCGCCCCAGTAAATTTATTATTTCTAAAATCAATTGTGTTTAATGAGATAAGATTACCGAAACAAGCAGGTAAATTTCCTGATAAATTATTATCGGATAAGTAAAGGTATTTCAATTTAGTAAGATTGCAAAAGCTAACAGCTAGTGTGCCAGAAAGGCTATTGCCAGAAAGATTAATATTCGTGACTCTATTCGAATCGATTGTAATACCTTGCCAACTGCCAACATTTCCTGAAAGCCAATTAATTTTATTTCCCCACGAATTTCCTGACGTGGAATTATAGAAGTCAACTAGCGCAAGAGAATCGGAAGATAAAACCTGAGCAGACAATTTTGTAGTTATTAAAATTAAAATTAATACAGTAGTAAACCCTATTTTCATATTTTAATCTGAAAAATATATTCCATCCAATACACGAAAACCCAAGATACCACGACGAAATTGGTAATTAATATACTTACCATACGGTCGATGACTATATGTTCTAAAATCGGGTTGGTAATAAAATTCGTCATTTTCTAATTGAAGAATATAAACGTTGTAAGTGCTTTTTTTAGTCGATCTACGTTCAGTTTCAACGCCTACTATCTCCAATTTGTCTTCTGAAGGGTTAAAACTAAATAAAATATTTATACCCATCAGTGTTGTAAAAACAACTGGCCCTACTATAATGAAACAGGTGAAAATTATACCCTTTGAAGGATCTGGAAAAATCTTACTTAAAAGTGTAAAAGTAGGTTTATACAATAGTACACCTATAAAAATAACAAGGAGTACTGAAAGATAAATGTTTATATCTGTCTTAATAAAAGTATAACCAAACAGAGGGTAAAATCCCATAACAGTCACTGCTAAAAACAAACAAAAAAGAGTAGTCGCCCGATTAAGGTTTTTAAATCTTTTCACTACATCTTCTTTTGGGTGCTCAGGATTTTCGCGCTCGTATGGATGTGTTTTACGATATACCATTGAAAATTGAAGCTAGTCTAATGAATTATTTTATAGGATTAGGTATTATATTCTCTAATTGCATTTAGAGTTAAAGGTAGTGCTAACATAAAACCACTTATAATGCTGTTGAAAATAAAATTTAAGGAATT
>JAYTHK010000352.1:0-2729 GCA_043732665.1 Cytophagales bacterium
AATTCCTTAAATTCTATCTTCAACAGTATTATAAGTGGTTTTATGTTAGCACTACCTTTAACTCTAAATGCAATTAGAGAATATAATACCTAATCCTATGAAATATTATACTTTTTTTTAATAGAAATTTACAGCTAAACAGAAAAATTAAAAACGCAGCCAGAAAAACCTGTGATATATATAAAGTTATTTCTCAATTGTGTAAGAATTTATAATGTTATAGATCTCAACTTTGTACGACAATTAAATACAACTGTTTAAATAAAAAAGAAAATGACAAATACAACAAATCCAGTTAATGCAGATAAGACACATATGTCTTCTGATGAAAATAAAAAAAATATTGAACATCACAAAACAGCTGCTGCCCATTTAGAGTTATCAGCTAAACATCATCTAGAAGCAGCTAAACATCACGCTGACGGAAATCATGAAAAAGCTGCTCATAGCACCGTTAAAGCACATGGTCACCATAGTCTTGCGAACGTAGCTCAAAAGGAAGATGTAAAACATCATGTAATGGATAAGTAAGCTATAGTTTAATTATCCTTTCTTAACAGTACCATGCTTTGCATGGTACTGTTGCATGGTACTGTTTTAGAATGAACACCAAGCATTTTACGCTGACAAGAAATTATCAAAATGAAATTTTAGAAATAATTCACTATTTAAAACTATTAGAATGAAAAAATGAGAAATGTAAATAACGCTAAAAAAGTAAAACTAATTGGATCATTGTTATTGGGGGTAGAGGGCGGAGATTTAAGAATGCTTTATTTTATTAGGTCGCAATGTAGGTTTTCAGATTTTTTTTCTACCTAGCCAATGGTAATTTTGGTATTTTATAAAAACAATCGACTCCCTCTCTGGAGCATCATTTAGAGAGACCATCTTTGTTAGTTCAGATTCAGTAGCCTCAATTTTTCTTAAATCATCCATATTAATATGTTTAAATTTGTTTACTCCAGCTCCTTATTATCATTTTTATTTTTATGATTAAGATAAATAATCAATCCAATAATTCCAGTAATTATAATTATCCCAAAAAGTAAATTATTTCCCGATCTAGTTTTGACAGCGGGAGTTTCCATTCCAGCCAAACCATTTAACATTGTCGAATTATTGCAAAACTTCAATTCCTCCATATCTAATTATTTTTAAATTTTTATCATCAATTGAGAATTCCACTTCATATATCCCATATGCTAATTCATCGTTGTGATTTAATAGGTGTGTAATATATTTTAATTTATAACCAATATGATTTAACATCACTCTTGAAAATATAAACCTTGAGTCTTTATTTTCGCTAATAAGCTTTTTTAAAATTATATAATTATTATTTATAGCACTGAATGTCGGCTGCATCTCCAAGCGCTTCTTAGACGCTTGTTGGTTATGATATTTTATCCGATTAGCTGGTTTTACAAATCGCTGTGTTGAACGCATTGCCTCAAATTTTTCACCAGTCAATTTATCATTTTGCATATTCAAATATTTTAATACGTTTTTATTTACAACTACAATTTCAACATTTAAGATTTCATAAAAAAGCGATATTTTAAAATAGTAATGGGATGAATAAAGTTGAAATGAATTGAATAAAATATTTTAATTTTTAATTCTGAAATAAATTATATTATCTCTATTAAGTCATTTTTTAAATCAAATTTTTCAAGAAATGCTTTTGGATTCGGTTCAAGAAAATCATACAAATCCAAACCCTCTTTAATTTGCTCTATAGAGGCTGTCATTTCTAATTGATAGGAAATGTAAAGGCCAATTGTAGGGTAGGCCTTTTTTACTTCAATTGCTCTTTTCTTCCACCTCTCAAAGCCATTCAAATCAGGGAAAAGATAAACTGTTCTATATTCAAGTGTACTAAATTTGTATACATGAAGAAATTCAAGGGAGCCTGTTGCTAACCATATATAATTTGGATAATATATCGACATCAAGATTCCCGTCTTCTCAGATTCTACAATTACAACTATACTATCTTTCGATTCCTTCAATAAATGTTCACCATAGAATCTAAGTCTAAGTAAGAAGCTATCTAATTTTAATGCCGTATGAGCCCAATTAGGGAAATAGTCTTTATCTCTTTTCCCTGTTTTTGTATTGTATTTTAAAATTTTACCTGACCTGCAATTGCCTTCTATATCAATATACCAAAACACGGTAGAGCCTTTGTATTTTTTGGCAGAACCTATCCCATACTTTTTACAAACAGAATCGACGATTTCTTTTGAAAAAAGCATATTCAGATATAAAAAAAATGCATTAATATGGTAATTGGAAAGGGAATCTAGGTAAATATCATTTTCTATTATAGAATAATTTGTATCCGAGGCTATACTGATTTCAAGTAAATCATCTCCTGCTTCATAAAACAATTCATCTGAAGGGATATTCATATCTTTAAAGTACCTGTCTATAGAATAAAAATATCCACATTGGTTATAACGGTTGCATTTTCCAATTTCCATATGAAATATTTCATTTGTTGCCCCGTTTATATATGGAGCAAAAGTTCCCAACTCTTTACATTTGGGGCATTCAATTCGACTGCTTTGGTTTTTATATGGTGCAAGAATATATTTGAAAATTTTCATAGTGTTTTTTAGTTTTAATTATAGGATTAGGTATTATATTCTCTAATTGCATTTAGAGTTAAAGGTAGTGCTAACATAAAACCACTTATAATGCTGTTGAAAATAGAATTTAAG
>JAYTHK010000353.1:0-2727 GCA_043732665.1 Cytophagales bacterium
AGTTTTAAAGAGTATGTCCTGATTAACCAAAATAAATGTTCCGTTGAAACCCGATACAGAATTGAACCAGATACTTGGCGCGAAAAACGCTACACCGAACTAACGGATAGCGTTGTTTTAAATTCAGTGGGTTGTAGTATTGCGGTGGATATGATTTATAGAAAGATTGTGTTGAAATAGCTAATTAAGTAAAAATTGGATGAATGTGGAATGATTGTACTAATTTTTATGTGAATTTTGTCAAATTTATTAAATATAATTGATTATTCTCTATAAGTGTCTTAATTTCACAAAGCTTTGAAATTTTAAATTAAAAAACTTTATGGCTTTGATTATTAAGATAAAAGGACAAGCGGACACAGATGAATATAAGGCAGCTCTATCTTTAAAGGAGCTTTTTCAGAATTCTATCCAAAAAGATCAATATACGGGTGAAGAAATAGATGGGGAGATAATAATAGTATCTAATGTTACACTATTTGGACAAGAAGTGAAGGATATTGATATAGTAGTATTTGCAAATTTTGGTACGGGTTTTAAAAGAAGATTAAAATTTAGACCCAAAGGGGAAAATGATTATACTACAAAAAATATTTATTTTACAAATTTTTGCTTTACTGTTGAGTTAAAAAAGCATAATATTAATGATATTAATATTGGGGCTATGAATAACATAATTGTCAATTACAATGGAAAAAAGCACGATGTTACATTTCAAAGTGAGAAACAAAAGTATTCATTAATTAGATACTTGAAAAATATAGAAGAAATTAAAAAAGACGTATTTGTATCTAATTTCATCTGGCTAAAAAATCTAACTTCTAAGGAAGTCCTGAACTTAACAAAAAATAGAGAACATAACATTCTACCCAACAAATTCAGTTTGGAATGGATATTAATGTTGCTAGTTTCTCAAGGAAAACCATTCGAACATACTAAAAATCCGAATCCTTATTGGAGTTTTCAATCTTGGAAAAAAGAAGAAATTGAATTTAATAAATTTGAAAACGCCTTAGATTTATTTGAAAAAGTTAGGAAAAATGTAGGTAATATTTCAAGATCTCATTTTGAACGAATGTCAAAAAAAATTTTGAAAGACCAAAAATTTGCTGAGGCTATATTAGACTCATCAGACAAAGGTGGTAAATTTGTAATTATACAAGGTAAAGCTGGAACTGGTAAAACTGTAAAACTTTTAAATATTGCATGTGATCTATGTCTTAATTATGGATATCGTTGCTTAATTTTGACTTATAATTTCACTTTAGTAGCTGATATAAGAAGGACTTTAACACTGGCACATATTCCAGATGGAGTTGGAAGGGAAAGTGTAAGAATTATGACTCTTTTTAAATTTTTCATTGATTTATTTGAAGGTTTTGGGATTTATGATAATGAAAATATTTTAGACGATTCAGATTTTTTTAAAAATTATCCAAAATATTGTGCAGAACTATTAGAATTTATTAAACAAAATAAAAAACCTAATCTTGAAATAGAGGAGATAATGAAGCAAAATCACCAGTTAATAAATTGGGATTTTATTATGATTGATGAAGCTCAGGATTGGTTGAAAGAAGAAGTAGATATTTTATATTTAATCTTCGGACCTTCAAAAATTGTAGTTTCTCAGGCACCAGACCAAAAAATTAGAGCTTCAAACGACCCTAGATGGGTAAAACCTCAATGGCGTATAAATAGGGATTTTGTTCAGACAAATGAGAAAAAATCTTTCCGTCAAAAGGCTAATCTTGTGAGTTTTGTTAATCAATTTGCAGAAAAATTTAATTTAGCCTGGGAGTTAGAGCCTAACGAAGAATTTGTTGGTGGAAAGGTTATTATTACCTCCTTATACAATATGAAATTACATGAAAAATTATATTCAGATTGTCTAACCAATGGAAATAAAGCATATGAAATGCTTTTTCTGGTTGCTCCGTCGAAAATTATTAATGATGGTGAAAAAGAAATAAAATATAGATTAGATAAAAATGATCCTAATTCAGCTACTAAAACAAGTGTAATCAAACAAAAGCATTGCAGTCTCATAGATGATTTTAAAGGTAAAATTGATTTTTGGGATGGAACTAATAAAGAACTAAGAAGAGATTATCCTGTAAAGATAGATCAACACCGTCTAGTTCAATACGAAACTTGTAGAGGGCTTGAAGGTTGGACAGTAGTATGTATTGAAATCGATGAACTTGTTAAATATTTGTCTGATAAATACAAAGAAGAAGTCGATATCAATGAATTAGCGCTTGAATCTATTGAAGAAAAGAAAAATAGATACGTTTATATGTGGTCTCTAATTCCATTGACAAGAGCCATAGACACACTGGTTATAACAATAAAAAATAAAGAAAGCGAAATAGCCAAAAAGCTTTATAAAATTTACGAATTAAACCAAGATTTTATTGAATGGAATCTTTAATAAATAGAGAAACCAGAAGTAGAATTTCCAATATAAAATTGTAAATTTGCTGAGTAGATTAATTTAATAATGCGCTTCACAAATAAAACCTACTTCGACGAATACTTTTCTCTAATCGGCAATGAGATTCCAAAACTTGTTAGCGCGTTCAATTTCAGAGAGCGGAACGGTAATTTAGAATACCGCACGCAAGTTTCGGTGGTGTATTCATCAAATATTGAAGGCAATAGCATTGATTTAAATTCTTTCATGAATTTTAAATTATCGAACCAAAAACCTAAACCACTACGCGA
>JAYTHK010000354.1:0-2718 GCA_043732665.1 Cytophagales bacterium
AAAAAAACTCAGCTAGAAGATATTATTTATAATCGTCATTAGACTAATGAAAATTATCATGAGAAAGAATTACCGAAATTATAGTATGTTTTACAAGAACATACTGGTATGGGCGAAACAGGAGAAACCTATCTTGTAGGAGCAGATCATAAAATGAAAACACGCTCTCGCTTTTTTCCAAACAAACATCCAAATGAAATACTAATAAATACACAAGCAGTATCGGAAGCACTCTCGAAAGGCGAAGGATATGGAATTATAGAAGATTATCGTGGAGAAAAGGTGATAAGCTATTATAGAAAAATTTCTATACCAGGAATAGAATGGATAATTGTTTCTGAAATAGATTTTCAAGAGGCGATCAAACCAGTTGTAAAAGTAAAAAACTATATTATTGCAGTGGTGGTGGTTTTCAAGTTGTTGATTTTGTACATCACGATTATTTTGTTTGGCAGAATAGCTAATCCAATTATGGCATTGCAAAATATTATTGAACAACTTTCGTTAGGAAAAATTCCAGATAAGAAATTTTGCAATAAAGACAACGACGAGATTGGCCTGATGATAAGTGCTATTGATCAGCTGGCAGAAGGCATTAAACGGACTACTACTTTTGCTTACTAAACAGGACAAGGTAATTTCAAAGCAATTTTTGAACCACTAAGTAAGGACGATATTTTAGGGAATACGCTTATTCAAATACGTGATAAAATCAACGATCTGCAACAAAAAAACTGTCTATAGCTCGCCAACGTTCGGCTGCTGTTTTAGAAGGACAGGAAAAAGAACGCCAACGTTTGGCACGTGAGCTACACGATGGATTAGGGCAATTGCTTACAGGAATTCGTTACAAAATAACGGCGCTAAAAACAGATGAATTAAACAAAGAAGAAATTAAAAAATTGCTTGACGAGACCATTGCTGAAGTACGAAGGATATCGCACAGTGCCATGCCTTCTGCACTTACCAATTTCGGCCTGGAATCTTTGCTCATGGCCATGTGCATGAAAATTTTTACCATTGGAAATATTCATGTAGAATATGATTTTGTATTGAAAATAAAAAACGATTCTTTAGATTTTGATATTAGTACTACATTGTACCGCATTGCACAAGAGGGATTTAATAACATATTGAAATATGCCCATGCGACCAAAGCGCTTATGGAGGTGTATCAGAAGTAGAGTTCTATTGTGATGGAACTTTCTGACAATGGAAAAGGATTTAATTTAGAACAAAATGAAGAAGTAGGAAATGGATTGAGGAATATCAAGGAAAGAGCTAAATTGTGCAGTGGAAAGGCTTCTATCGTTTCGGAAGAAGGAAAAGGAACTAAAATAAGAGTTGTATTACCGTTGACTATTCATGAATAAAATAAAAATAATTATTTCCGACGATCACCGGCTTATCAGAGATGGGATAAAAAGCATGTTGGCAAGTTTGAAATTTATTTTGCTTACGATGCACGAAGAACCTGAATATATTATTAAAGCAGTAAAAGGAGTAGGATCAGGTTATCTTTTAAAAAATCTAGAATACGAAGAACTTGAAAAAGCAGTGTTGACTGTAGCAGCAGGAGGAAAATACTTTAACGATCGTATTTCAAAAATACTATTGGAAAATCTTTATGCAAACGCAGAAGAAGAAGCGATCAACGACAAGCTTACAGAAAGAGAATTGGGAATTTTATCTGAAATAGTAGGTGGGTTAACAACAAAGCAAATTGCAGAAAAACTTTTTATCAGCCATCGTACCGTAGAAACGCATCGGGTAAACTTGATGCGTTTCTATGGTGCGATGGCATTGCAGAGTTGGTAAAAATCGCAATCGATAAGAAAATTATTTAATAAAGTTCTTTTTTGTCTTGTAAATTCTCAAAATCATACAGCCCTTTATCCATCAAATGAGAAGGATGGATATTCTGAAGTGATGTGAAAATTATTTCGCTTCTGCTGGGATATTGAGTATCCCAATCTTGCAGCATTTTCTTAATTATTTTACGTTGCATATTCGGCTGTGAGCCACATAGATTGCATGGGATAATAGGAAACTGTCTTAATATGGAATAACGTTCGATATCACTTTCTCTACAAAAAGACAAAGGACGAATCACGACATGCGTTCCATTATCCGTTTTGTATTTAGGTGGCATCGCCTCTAATTTTCCTGCAAAAAGCATATTCAGAAAAAACGTTTCTAAAATATCGTCTTTGTGATGACCAAGTGCCAATTTAGTAATGCCTAGTTTCGTTGCTGCACCATACAAAGTACCCCTACGCATGCGGGAACAAAGGCTACACATCGTTTTTCCTTCAGGTACATGTTCTTTTACAATACTGTAGGTATCCCTTTCTATTATTTTATATTCTACACCAAGCTGGGCGAGGTAAGCGGGAAGTATCTCTTCAGGATAATCCGGTTGTTTCTGATCGAGGTTTACGGCGATGATGTCAAAACGAAACGGTGCTTTTTTCTGGACGTATAGCATCATGTCGAGCATGGTATAACTGTCTTTTCCTCCAGAAACACAGACCATTACTTTATCACCCTCGGACAAAAGTTGATAGTCTTCCATCAATTCACCCACCTGTCGACGAAGTCTCATCACCAGTTTATAATCTTCGGGTGCTAGTTTGCTTAGAAATAGTTCATCAGATAACATAGGGCAAAGATAAGGGAAAAGTGGGAGAGAAGAAAAAATCTCATTGGCTATACTAT
>JAYTHK010000355.1:0-2716 GCA_043732665.1 Cytophagales bacterium
TAAGTATGGGTCACAGGGACGACAAATACCGTTTGGATGGCTTTATAGAGATGGAGGAAGGTTTTTTTGAAGGCCATCGTAAAAAGGACAAAGATATTCCGGACGGCAAGCCGGCAAAGGAGCTGGACAGACAGGTAAAAGCTATCGTGGCAGTGTCCGTGCAGCCTTTAGCAGCAGCAGATCAAACAAAGCATCGTCCCACCACCAAGGCAGGCTTTTTAAAAATGAGTTTAGTAAGCAGTTTGAGCAATAATGAGGTAATTACAGAAGCTGGGAGGATGGTTCAAAAATCGGCAACCATCTTTACTGATGGCAGACGATACTACTGCGGGTTAAAAGACATCTGCGCCATTCATTAAAAAACTATCGTGAAAGATAAAAAGTAAGTGGCAAAAGTATTCCCATGGGTGCATATTGCTATCAGCAATGCTAAAAAGAAATTACTTGGCTTACATCATCAGGTGAAAGATGCGTATATGCAAAACTACCTGGACGAGTTCTGCTATAAGTTCAACAGAAGAAACTTTGGCGACGCACTCTTTGACAGATTGATCTTAACTGCATTAGAAAAACCATGGTATTCCTCCTAAACCAAATTACGGATAGTCATTAAAATATTTCAATTTCAGGGTAAAAAAAAGACCCATAATGAGATTTTAAGATAAATTTTTGACTTAGTTGTTTATTTTTATTTTAATTAGTAATAGTCTAATAATTAGGTCATTATTAATTATAATACCAATAATTAGACCTGTTTTCTATTTAAAATAATTCTAAATTGCGTTTGTTTATAATTTCTCAACAATAAATAAACATTTGTTTGTCAATATTTTATTCATGTTATGACTCAAAATAGTCTAAAAACTGCCAAAAAAGAACAAAATGCAGTTTGAATAATTCGATTGGGATACTACATTTGTGAGTCTCCAAAAGAAGACGTGGCCATCATATACGGATAAAATAAGTTTTTATATGCCCTTTAAAAGATTAAAAAGTCAGTTGTTGCGCTTAACGATCCTCGTTTTTCTAACGTTATCTATAAGTATTTCCCAATCTATTGGAGATACTCCTCCTGCACCCGCAGCGACTGGCGGAGCAGATGTTGCCGCTATAGCAAAAGGAAAAGCAATATTTGAGGAGAATTGCAAAACCTGCCATGCGGTATGGGAAAAAAAAGTAGGTCCTGCTTTGAAAGATATTCTTAAAAGAAGAGATATCGTTTGGGTTAAGAAATTTATTCGAAACTCGGCGAAAGTCATCAAAGTGGACAAAGATCCTTACGCAGTAAAATTGTATGCAGACAATGGTAATATAGACATGACGACTTTTCCGTCTTTCAAAGACGATGATATTGAGTCAGTTATGGCTTATGTGATGGATGTGAGTGCTAATCCTCCTGTAACAGGAGTTGGTTCTGTTGTAGTAGGCACTGGTGTTGTAGCTGCTCCTCAAGACGACAATTCAGGAATAATACTTGTTCTTACTGTTATTACTTTAGTACTTGTAGCTGTTACATTAATTGTTTTTATTACGGTTATTAGAAAATACCTGAAAGACAGAGAGTCATCTTTAGATGAAGACGATAAAGAAATCGTAAATCAGAAGTTTGACATAAGAGTGGTATTTAGAAGTAAATTGTTTATTGTATGTATCTCAATATTATTCACTTGTGTAGCCGTTAGGTCTTGTTGGGTAGGGTTAATGTCTGTAGGAATAGAACAAAATTACGCCCCTATACAACCTATACCATTTAGCCACAAACTACACGCTGGAAATCTTAAAATTGATTGCGGTTATTGTCATACAGGTGTATACAGAGGTAAGCAAGCAAATATACCAGGTGTAAACATTTGTATGAATTGCCACAGTCAGGTAAAAGAGGGGCCAAATGGTAAAAATGCAATTGCTAACTTAAGAGACCATTACGAAAAAAATAGACCTATTCAGTGGGTAAGAGTGCACAATCTCCCAGACTTGGCTTATTTTAACCACTCTCAGCACACTGTAGCTGGGGGTATAGAGTGTCAACATTGTCATGGTCAGATAGATTCTATGGAAGTTGTAAAACAATTTTCTAATTTGACAATGGGGTGGTGTATAAACTGCCATAGAGAAACTGCTGTCAATGGTAAAGACAATGCATACTATGATAGATTACTGAAAGCACACGATGATAAAGTTGCTTCAGGAATCAGAAAAGGCGACATGAAAGTGGAGCACATGGGTGGTCTTGAATGTTCAAAATGTCACTATTAATCGAAAAGAATAAAGCCTAGATTCATATAGATTTTTATGAAAGAGAATACAAAAACATACTGGAGAGGCGTAGAGGAGTTATCGAACGACCCTGAGTTTATTAAAAATGCAGAAAGGGAATTTCCTGAGTACGTTTCTTTAAAAGAGCAAGAGAGTGGTGATTCTTCCGAAGGAACCAACAGAAGAGATTTCTTAAAATTACTAGGATTTGGTTTGGGTGCTGTAACATTGGCAGCTTGCGAAGCTCCAGTAAAAAAAGCAATTCCTTACCTAAATAAACCAGAAGAAATAGAACCTGGTATCGCCAATTATTATGCTTCTACTTATGTAGACGGTGGTGATTATTGCAGCGTTTTGGTAAAAACAAGAGAAGGACGTCCAATTAAACTGGATGGCAACACTCTTTCAATGATTTCTAAAGGTGCTTCAAGTGCGAGAGTTCAAGCGGCTGTATTGTCGT
>JAYTHK010000356.1:0-9030 GCA_043732665.1 Cytophagales bacterium
CTTTGGGTTCAGTTCGATATGCATTGTGCTCCAGGAGGGCAAACGGGTGATAATATTGACGACAGTTATGGGTATCCGTTTTTATTTGAAAGCGATTCCATGCAAAAACAAACAGTTGATATATGGAGAAAAATAGCAGCACGTTACAAAGACAATGTAACAGTATTGGGTTATGATTTATTGAACGAACCTATCGCACATTATTTTTCAAACAAAGAAGCACTCAATACAAAACTAGAGCCGCTCTACAAACAAATAGTATCCGCTATTCGAGAGTCTGACAAAAACCATATTGTATTTTTAGGTGGTGCACAGTGGAATACCAATTTCAGTATATTTGGCGCTCCATTTGATTCTAAAGCTGTTTATACCTTTCATAAATACTGGATGCCTGTAAACGAAGGTGAGATTTTTAATTTCTTAGCGTTTAGGAAAAAGTACAACGTGCCATTATACTTAGGTGAATCAGGAGAAAATACAGACGAATGGGTAAACAGCTTTCGCGAACTGCTTGAAAAAAATGAAATCAGCTGGTGCTTCTGGCCGTATAAGAAAATGAAAAATACAAAAGGAATGATAAATTTCAAAGAGCCAGAATTATATCCTCTGCTCTCTTCTTACGCCACCAGCGACCGCAGTCGTTATTCCAACATTCGCGCACACCGCCCTGATGTTGCCAAAATAAAAACAGCTTTGGATGAGTTTATTGAAAATTCAAAATTCAAAAATTGTTTTCCCAACGAAGGATATATTAAAGCTTTGGGACTGAAACCATAAATTGATTTGGCTTTGTTCTATAATTTAGTTGTGTTTTAACAACTCATGATATCCATTAATTTTTGTGCTGTCATTGGTTTGGCAATATATCCTTTCACTTTATACTTTGCGATTTTTTCCATGTCCTTTGTATTGTCTGACGAAGAAAGGACATAAATATTAATATCATTTGCCTGTTTTATTTTTTTATTCGTATAGAATTCTTCAAGAAATTCCATGCCGTCCATAACAGGCATATTGAGATCTAATAAAATAAGGTCTGGACATCCAGAAGCAAAAGTATTGGATATGTCACAATTTTCTTCTATAAACGACAATGCCTCTTTTCCATTTTTCATGCTATGTGTATGACTAGAAATATTCAATTTTGCGATTATTTTTTGAGTGATGAAATTGCTGGTTTCATCATCGTCTACAAGCAATATACAGTTAACTTTTTTCACGCTTACTACTATTTAATGGGAGGAATAATAATTGTAAATACAGAACCTTTGTCAACTTCACTAGAGACATCAATTGTACCTCCGCTCTCTTCTATCAATCTTTTGATAATATATAATCCGATACCAGAACCCTCTACCGTATCGTTAAGGCGCTTAAATATTCCAAATATTTTTTCCCTATGTTTAACAATGTCCATGCCCAAACCATTGTCCTCAAAGTCAATACAACATTAGAGTCTTTGATAAACGTTCGTACCTTTATCAAAGGCTGTCTTTTATCAGAGCGGTACTTTACGGCATTTGAAACAAGATTATAAAGGATACTTTTCAACCCAGTTCTGGAGTAGTTTATAGCTTCTACTCCAAAGTCTGTCTCAATAATAGCATCTGCTTTTCTTATCAACTCTTCGTTTTCGAATATTATTTCTTTTAATAATGTTTCAAAATTAAGTTGCACTTTATCTTCATACGAATTTCTTTGCACTTTGAGTACATCCGTGAGATTGTTAATGGTCTTCTTTACACTTAAAAGTGAACTGTCAATTCTATTTATCACTTCTACACAATCTTTATTGTTGTACTGCAAAACCTCTTCCTTTAACAATGTCATTAGCCCCTCAATATTGTTGATCGGCGATTTTAAATCGTGGGAGGCAGAATAAACAAAATGATCAAGGCTTTTATTCAACACTATATGGTGATTATTACTTTCCTCTAGCGCTGATGTTCTTTCGGAAATAATTCTCTCCAATTGAGCAGGAGATTTCAGGCTTAGTGCTTGTGGTAGTGTTTTAATAAGAAAAAAAACAGTAGTCCAAGACATTACAGCTGTCCCTAAAAGCAAGAAACTACTCAGCCGATAGGCAGGATACCAAAACATAATAGCATCGATCAAATGAGTGGTACCACAGGCTAAAATAAATAGTATGAAAAGCCAAAATATTTTTATAAACGGCAATTCTTGTTTTCGTTTCAGAATAAATACTATAATGATAATGGGGATAGCAAAATAAGCACTCCAAATAGCAATATCCGAGAGTATATACATCCAACCATGGAAGCCTGTCCACCGTCCACAAGACCATCTTGCTGGCCAATTTTCTGCCCTAAAAAGATTTCGAAAAACTCTACTATATCGTTCATATTAAGCATTCAATTAAAATGTCTTCTTTTCATTACCCGCTAAAAAAATAAAATATATTTAGCAAAAAGAGCAACTACTATGAAGCAACCGCACTATCCAAGTTTACAGAAATAAAACTATTTATCATAAATACTAAATGGAAAAAAATTTAAAATTGTACTATGTACATATAAATACGTACATAGTACAATTTTAAAAAATTAGCTTTTAATATGTTTCTCTTCCCTTACTATGTCAATAGAAGCACACTCAACGATCAAATCATAGAATCGATACATTCATTTTAATGTATAATTATTCAGAAGAGGTTAATAGATCATTTTTCCTAAAATAACACCCACGCCAAAAGAAATTGTAATATTAGAATAGGGCTGTGAGAAAGACATTGACCCATAATTAGGCGGTGTATTTGGAGCATAAGAAGTAATAATTTCTACATTATTAAAATTTGGCCTTGTAAGCACAAAATCAAAATTACCCATTAGGAATAATCGCTTACTTTCTCCTACTACATATTTCACACTAGCCCCAAAATCGTATGCATAAGAAATTGCTGACGTTGCTGATTTTCGAGTAACAGAAATTTGATGATCGTAAGACTGGAGCTTATATTCAGGCGAAGTACAGGCAAGAAAACCTCTGTACAGTCGAATATCAAAAAAGAATCGCTTTACTGGAATAGAATAAAATAGTCCAAAAAAACCGCCTGTTGCTTTCCAATTTCCAATGGTTGCTTTAAACGGTATTCCTTGTTGTGCACTAAAGTCGGCTGCAAACGACTGGCTATTGATGGGATTGCTCGTGGATATAACCATAACGCCTATGCCAGCATACTTTGACAACCGGAATCCAAACGATCCGTTAAAATTCAGGCCTGATTTTGCATATCCAGCACCCGCATTGGAATTCATATTGTGATTAGCAAAAGCTCCTACAGGAATATTTGGACCTGTAGCAAAGGTCAGCGTGAATTTGCCATACTGAGCATAACCCACTTTGGATAAACATAAAACAAGAATAACAACAAGGAAGCGATTCATTCTATTTGTAGATTAATTCTTTCAAAGGTACTAAACATTCAACATAATTGTACCCTTCCAGAATTAGACTTCCTATCGTTATTATTATAGCCAGGAGAGAAGCAGAAGCAATCCCAATATCGCCATAAAAGGAAGCAGCACTCTTTGAAATGCACTACGTTGGTCTCTATCGCTGTAATGAGTATATGCGTCAATATGTCTCTGAAAAGAACGTTGTGAGCCAATCGTGAGGGATATAATAAAATATACCGCTAGTAGCAATGGCAGAAGAAGTATCTCTCCTATTTCTATTTCTGTTGTGCTAACTATTCCAAAGACATTATTTACAACGCGTTTGGTGGCCTCGTGATGGTGTGAAATATGAGTACATACCACCGCAATAAGAAATAAAATCACAATAGCATAAGCCGCTAAAAAGAGATTTCCATTAACTCGTGCTTTGTTTCCATCTTTTCCATTCTGGATCAATTCTTCGTACTGCATGCCATAAAGGCTCTCTATAATTCTTTTCATAATCATACTGTTGTTGTTTTTACTACCCTAAACTAATCATATCACTAAATTAATAAAATAGGTTAATATTATGAATCTTTTTTTCATTTATTTATGTTAAAATGAAAAAATAAGTTACATTTTGAACCTATATCTTAAAAAAATATAACATTTTATTCTTTTTGCCATTATTTATAAATTCATAACTTGAGCCTTTCTAACCTAAAAAAGTCTTCGGACATATGTTAATTTAGACGATAATTGAAATAAATAACTGTGGAGTGGTATTTAAGCAATAACAAAAGTGGGATTATATTCTTATTCCTATTGCTAAAAAAGGCGACAAGGCTAATCAATATAGGAATTTGTTCCAAAAAAGGAATCCCGTCAAAAATGACTACCTTTGTATAACTACAAACAATAAAATACGCCAATCATGCTGAGAAAGAACACGATAGTTTAATCCAGTCAATTAAATACAAAATGACATTTCAAGAATTACATTTAATAGAGCCTATTTTAAAAGCGCTCAAAGCAGAAGGATATGAGACGCCTACTCCCATTCAGGAACAAGCTATTCCTATTGTATTAAAAAGAAAAGATTTACTGGGTTGCGCCCAAACAGGAACTGGGAAAACTGCCGCTTTTGCTATTCCTATTTTACAACTTTTAGAAACCGATGCGGGTTCTGAAAAAGGAGGTAAAGTTACGATAAAAACATTGGTATTAACGCCTACCAGAGAACTCGCTATTCAAATAGGCGATAGTTTTCGTGCGTATGGAAAATTTACGTCGCTAAAATGTACTGTTATTTTCGGTGGTGTATCTCAAAAAGCCCAAACAGACACCTTACGTGCAGGCATTGATATTCTGATTGCCACTCCAGGCAGGCTGTTGGATCTTATGACTCAAGGCTTCATCGACCTACGTCACCTACGTATATTTGTACTAGACGAAGCCGATAGAATGTTGGACATGGGTTTCGTACACGACGTAAAAAAAGTGATCACAAAATTGCCAGCAAAAAGACAAACGCTCTTCTTCTCCGCTACTATGCCTCCTGTAATCGTAAAACTAGCCGATACGATTTTAGTAAATCCTTCTAAAGTAGAGGTTACACCTGTTTCTTCCACTGCAGATACGATTAAGCAAGCGGTGTATTTTGTAGACAAAGAAAAGAAAAAAGCCTTGTTGATGCACCTACTAAAAGACGAAGCGATCAAAAGTGTTTTGGTTTTTACTAGAACAAAACATGGTGCGGATAAAGTTGTAAAGGACTTAATTAAAGAAAATATAAAAGCAGAAGCCATTCACGGAAACAAATCGCAGAACAACCGTCAGAATGCACTGAACAATTTTAAGACTGGCAAAACCCGCGTACTCATAGCTACGGACATCGCTGCCAGAGGTATTGATGTAGACAGCCTTTCGCATGTGATCAATTTTGAAATGCCTAACGTGCCTGAAACTTATGTGCACCGCATAGGTAGAACCGGAAGAGCAGGAGCCAATGGAATCGCTTTTTCATTTTGCGATGCAGAAGAGAAAGAATATTTGGCAGACATTCAAAAATTAATTGGCAAAAAAATTCCTGTAATTGAAGGGCATCCTTTTCCTTTTACCGGTATTATTCCAGCGCCTTCTGCAAAACCAGATAGAAGAAATAATAGCAGAGCAAATACCAGCACAAACAAAAAACAAGTTTCATCGGTAAAAGACCAAAAAAAAAGATGGTTTGACAAGAACAGAAAAAAAGAATAGCCCTTTTTAATCTAAAATTAACTACTCTCGCCCAATGTCAATTTCTCACCTTTCTAGCTTTTGGTTGGCTACTATTTTTGTTCTCTGTTCCGCTATTATTTGGGTAGCTGGTTCGAAAATATCTATATCGATTGACGCTATTTCAAAACATTTTAACATTGAAGAAGCGTTGGGTGGTATACTATTTTTAGCCATTGTAACAAATCTACCAGAAATTGCCATCACATGTGTAGCTGCATATAATGGACACCTCGAAATAGCCGCCAGTAATATTCTTGGCGGTATAGCCATTCAAACGGTTGTACTTGTGTTTATCGATGCCTTTGGTGTAGGACGCTCAGCACCTCTCACCTATAAAGCATCTTCCATAGAATTGATAATAGAGGGAATAATACTTATCGTTATTCTTAACTTAGTACTAATGGGTCATTATATGTCCACAACTATTATTTTCTTTAGAATAACCCCTTTTGAACTAATGATTTTTGCTACGTGGATTTTTGGAATATATTTATTATCGAAAAAAAATCTCCCAAAACTAGTTCATGCATCTGTAAATAATAGTGAAGAAAAAGAAGAATCAACAAAAAATGATGCCTCAAAAAACAAAGCAATTACTGCTACTATTATATTGTTTTCAATTTGTGCTGTTCTTACTTTATTGGCAGGCTGGATGCTTGAAGTAAGCGGAGAAGCACTGGCAGATAGGCTTGGCATGAGCGGTGCTATTTTTGGAGCTACTATTTTGGCTGCCTCTACCGCACTTCCAGAATTATCAACTGGCATTGCTTCCGCAAAACTAAAAGATTATCGAATGGCAATGAGCGATATCATAGGAGGTAATGCCTTTTTACCTGTCTTATTTTTATTAGCCTCTTTGATCAGCGGAAAGGCAATATTGCCAAACCTTCTTTCCTCTGACATGTACCTTACTGGTTTGGGAATTTTGCTTACTGCTATCTATCTAATTGGCCTTATAATTCGAATGAACAGGCAATATTTTCGCATGGGAATTGATTCTATTATTGTAGTAATTATTTATTGTGTTGGAATTGTGGGATTGTTCTATTTAGAATAAAATGTCCTTATTTTCTACAAAAGCTTATCTCACCATAATCACTGCGTAACAATAGCCAAATCTATTTTCCAATTGAATCGATCTTCAATGCCTCCTTCTTTTTTGCTTTTTTCTTGAAATAATGTTTCAAGAAAAAGCTGTGTTGCACTGCTTCAAGATCTGTATCTAATTTTTGCGAACTTTGCTCCAAATTCTTAATAATTGCTTTTACTTGTGTCCCGCCTTTTTCGTCGTGCAACAATACACCAATAGGAGTATTAGGATTTTTAATTGCTTCTTTCAGACTTATTATAAATATAGTTGCCGTATCTGCAATTTTTTGCAATTCGAAAATGGACGCTTTCATGGAATTAAAAACCACGGTATCCGTTACTAAATCATTGGCTAATGTTCCTTTTTTATTGAGTCCAGAGGAAAACTCAGAAAGAGCATTCATAAGTTTTTGTGCTTTAAAAGAAGCTGCTTGAAGCGATGCAGTGGCAGCACTGATGTTTGTATATACCGTATTATCGTTAAGCAATTTCCCAATAGTTCCTTCTCCAGCTACCAATTTTTTACTTACAATTTTAAAATCACTGGTGATGGCTAAAATGTTTTTGTTATTTTCTTGCAGCGTATTAATCATATCTTCGGAAGTAAATGTTTTTTCAACTTTTAACGTGTCTCCTTCCATTACTTCTTCTGAGAGTTCGGTACCTCCATAAATAACAAGTATTTTATTTCCAATAAGCCCATCGCTGCTTATCTTAACCATCGCATCTTTGCGAATATAATGTTGGGCCTTCGTCTCGATATTTATACTTACTGCTACCTGAGATTCTCCATAGAACCGCAAATTGCTTAAAGTACCTATTTTTACACCTGAGAAAAATACATTATTACCCTTTTGCAAACCCGACACATCGTTGAAGACAGAAACTATCTGCATCTTTCTTTTAAATGTATCGTGTATATTGCCTACCATAAGTATGCCTGCGATAAGAAACAGGATTCCTACCGTTACAAATAGTCCTACAAGAACAGCACGTTTATTTGGTGATTCATTCATAATAATTTATTTTATAAAGTTGTAAGAAAAAAAATCTTTTATCCTTTTGTCGTCCGTATCAAATACCTCGTCAAAGGTTCCGACTTTTATAAATTTACCTTCCATCAATATTGCTATTCTGTTGCAGGTGTTTTTGGCGCAGGTAAGATCATGTGTGATAATAATAGAACTGGTATTGTATTTTTGTTGCACTTCATTAATAAGTTTATTAATCTCCTCGCTTGTAACAGGATCTAGACCAGAGGTGGGCTCATCGTACAACATTATTTCTGGCTTAAGAATTAACGTGCGTGCAATACCAATTCTCTTTTTTTGGCCTCCTGAGAGATCGGCAGGCATTTGGTTTCCTTTATCTTTTAACCCAACCGCATCAAGTGCTTCTTTCACAGCATCGTCTACTTGTTTTTTAGTAAGGTTCTTTACGTTCATCGTTAAAGGAAAAGCAAGGTTCTGATATACATTCATACTATCGTATAAAGCACTACTCTGAAATGAAAATCCAATGCGCAAACGCAACGCATCCAATTCTTTTGCATTTAATTTGTCTACCCGTTGTCCCAATACATTCACTTCTCCTTTGTCTGGCTTGAGTAAACCCACGATAAGCTTTATTAAAACAGATTTGCCTGAACCAGATTTGCCAAGCACAGCAACGTTCTCCCCTTTAAAAATATTAAAATCAATTCCTTGTAAAACGTCTAAGTCCTCAAACGACTTGTAAAGCTCTTTAATAGAAATTACTTCTTCATTTTTATTTATAGTATGTTGGATTGACTTTTCCATAGGTTAAAAACTTCTAAACCAATTCGCTACTTGAACAATAACCACCTCTTCCAAAAACACAAGAAACATGGCTAATACCACGGCCTGATTTGCTGCCTTTCCAACACCGCGCGTTCCTTGTATTGCATTAAAACCTTTATAACAGCCAATGATTCCAATAGTGAATCCAAAAAAAAGAGATTTTGATAAAGAAGTAAATACATCAAGAAAAGAGAGTGTTGAAAATGCTTTTTTATAAAAAATAATAATACTCGTGGATTCTTCTGCATGTACATTTACATAGGATCCAAACAGACCAACAAAAATACAATAAAATGCTAATACAGGAATAGTAAATGTAGTGGCGATAACTCTGGTAACCACTAAATATTTATAGGGATTGATGGCCGAAACTTCCATCGCGTCAATTTGCTCGGTTACTTTCATAGAGCCGAGTTCTGCACCAATACTAGAACCTATTTTCC
>JAYTHK010000357.1:0-24114 GCA_043732665.1 Cytophagales bacterium
ACTGCAATAGTTAAAATTACCACCTTACAGAAAACGAATAGTAGTTTCATGTTAAAACCAGAACGCATCATATCTGTAGATTTCTTGAGAGGACTCACTGTAGCGGGTATGATACTGGTCAACAATCCTGGCAGCTGGGAGCATATTTATGCTCCGCTAGAGCATTCTGTCTGGAATGGTTGCACACCCACCGATATGGTTTTTCCTTTCTTTCTTTTTATAGTCGGAATTTCTATTTCATATTCTTTGTCCGTTCCTAAAGCATCTACCGACAATCAGAGTGAATTGGTAATTAAAATAATCAGAAGAGCAGTTGTCTTGTTTGCATTAGGATTGCTCTTAAATTTTATTTCTGACTTTAGTTTTAGCTCCTTGCGCATTCCTGGTGTACTGCAACGAATAGCACTTGTGTTTTTAGTTTCTGCATTATTGTTTTTAAAAACTTCGGTACGCACAAAAATCATTCTGTCCATTACTATTTTGGTTTCCTATTGGTTACTGATGACCTGCATTCCAATACCTGGAGTGGGTATTTCTAATTTGGAACCAACCACGAATATCGGCGCTTGGTTGGATAATTTGCTATTGAAAAATCATCTATGGAAATTTTCCGTCACATGGGATCCAGAAGGAATTCTTGGTACTTTTCCTGCTATTGTCTCTGGTCTTATTGGGGTGTTGACAGGGATTTGGCTAAAAAGGGACGTAGAAAAAAAGGACAAGATCATCCGTTTATTTGTAGTAGGTAATTTTATGATTCTTGCTGCCCTTGTTTGGGATATGATTTTCCCGATAAATAAAAGTTTGTGGACAAGCTCTTTTGTATTGTTTTCTTCGGGTATTGCGCTCAATGTATTGGCCATTTGTTATTGGCTGATAGATGTGCAAGAGTATAGAAAATATACAAGTCCTTTTCTGGCTTTTGGCTCAAATGCGATCGCGGCGTATATGCTTTCTGAAATCATGTCAAATGCGTCTTATTTATTAATAGAAACAAACGGACAATCAATTTCTGTCAAAGAACTTATTTTTCAGTTTCTTTCTGTGAAATGGATAAACCTCAAATTCTTATCTCTCGTATTAGCCTTGACTTGGCTAGCGATGATCTGGCTGCCTATAAACTGGCTGTATAAAAGGAAAATTTTAATAAAAGTATAATTTAATTAACAACTAACAACTAACCCTGAATTTCTATGTCAAACAGAATCAGAACATTTGAAGAATATAAAAAAGAATACCAATACAGTGTGGAGAAGCCAGAAGAGTTTTGGGCGGAGAAAGCTTCTTATTTTATGTGGAAGAAGAAATGGGACAAAGTACTCGATTGGAATTTTGAAAAAGGCGAATCTAAATGGTTTATCGGGGGTAAATTAAATATTACAGAAAACTGTCTTGATAGACACCTCCCCACTCGTGGCGATCAGATAGCTGCTATTTGGGAACCAAACGATGTAAACGAGAAAGAAATAAAATTGACCTATAAAGGACTCCACAGTAAAGTTTGTCAGTTTGCGAACGTGTTAAAAAATAAAGGCGTAAAAAAAGGCGACCGCGTCTGTCTTTATATGCCAATGGTACCTGAGTTGATGATTGCGTTGTTGGCTTGTGCCAGAATAGGAGCGGTACACTCTGTAGTATTTGCTGGGTTCTCTGCCAGCGCACTTTCGGATAGGATAAACGATGCTGAAATGACGGTAGTAATTACTTCCGACGGTTCATACCGAGGAGCGAAAGCGATCGGAGTAAAGAAAATTGTAGACGAGGCTTTGGAAAAATGCCCAGCAGTGAAAAGCGTTATTGTATTCAAAAGAACAGGCGAAGAACAAAAAATGATTGCGGGTCGTGATACTTGGTGGCACGACGAAATTGTGAACGTAAACGATCAATGCCCTGCAGAAGAAATGGATTCAGAAGATCCATTGTTCATCCTTTATACTTCCGGTTCTACAGGAAAACCAAAAGGAGTATTGCATACGGTAGGCGGCTACATGGTTTATGTAGATTATTCTTTCAGAAATGTATTTCAAACCGAACAAGACAGCATTTATTGGTGTACTGCTGATATAGGCTGGATTACGGGACATTCTTATTTGACTTATGGTCCGCTTCTTTCAGGAAACACTACCATTATATTTGAAGGTGTCCCTACCTATCCTGATTCTGGAAGATTTTGGAATGTTATTGATAAATATAAAGTAACACATTTCTATACAGCACCTACTGCGATTCGTTCGTTGATGGGTTTTGGCTTAGATCCTTTAAAACCTTATAAATTAGATTCGCTTCAAGTATTGGGTTCTGTGGGTGAGCCGATCAACGAAGAAGCTTGGCATTGGTACAACGTTAATATTGGGAAAGGAAAATGTCCCATTGTGGATACTTGGTGGCAAACGGAAACCGGTGGAATTCTTATTTCTCCCTTGGCAGGAATTACACCTACGAAACCTTCCTACGCGACGCTTCCTCTTCCAGGAGTCCAACCTATTATTGTAGACAGCGAAGGAAATGAATTGAAAGGAAATGGAGTAGAAGGTAATTTATGTATGAAATTTCCTTGGCCTTCCATTATACGTACTACTTATGGCGACCATGAAAGATGTATTCAAAATTATTTTTCTACTTATAAAAACATGTATTTCACTGGCGACGGTTGTAAACGTGACGAAGACGGTTATTACAGAATCCTAGGTCGTGTAGACGATGTGATTAACGTTTCTGGCCATAGAATGGGTACAGCAGAAGTAGAAAGCGCTATCAACGAACACGATTTTGTGATTGAGTCAGCGGTAGTAGGTTATCCACACGATATTAAAGGACAAGGTATTTATGCTTTTGTAATTTGCGATAAAAAAGGTAAAACAGACGAGGTATTGAGAGCTGAAATTACGGCTGTAGTCAATAAAATCATCGGACCAATTGCAAAGCCAGATAAAATACAGATTGTGAATGGTTTGCCAAAAACAAGGTCTGGAAAGATCATGAGAAGGATTTTAAGAAAGGTAGCAGAAGGCGATATTTCAAACTTGGGTGATACGTCAACTTTATTAGATCCTACTGTTGTGGAAGAAATTATAAATGGCGCATTAGTGGCTATAAAAAATTAAGTTTTATTAATAATTTAAAATGAGATAGGACTTTATTTATAAATAAAGTCCTATCTCATTTTAAGTATAACCTATAAAATATTGAACGGTTAAGAAGCACGAATACTGTTTAAATTATTATACTCATTTGCCTATAAATGCAATTTTTTTTACAATAGGTATTATTAAGTAATTTTTAATATGAAAATACTCTATTTACTTAAATTAACGCATTTTTGTACCTATTAAAGCGCAATATTAAAAGTAATTTTAACGCCCTTTAATTGAGATAATCATGAAAAGAGAGAGGTGAATTATTGTAGATGTATTATGAAATATTAATTTGTATCCAGAAAGGAAAAAAACGCCCTTGGACAGTTTGAAAACAACTAAATCTAGTAAAGCGAGAATAAGGAAACTGGAAACTTAATATAATAGAAATCTTTATATTTAATATTGTCGTATAAAACGTATTAGTATAAGGGTGTATTAAAAAAATTATAACGAGTAAAATTCAAATTAAGATTATTAAAAAATAAAATATGATTAAAAGTGCATTAAGTTCAGAACCGTCGTTAGCGGTAAATAGATTTGAGAAAATTTCCACCGAGATATTTTTAAATTCTGAGCTAGGCTCTAAAGCAATTGCAAGAGAGTTAGCAGAGTTGATTAAAAGTAAGCAAAAGGAATTGAAGCCGTGTATATTGGGATTGGCCACAGGTTCTACCCCTAAAAAAGTATACGCAGAGTTAATACGACTTCACAGAGAGGAAGGGTTGAGCTTTAAAAATGTAATCACCTTTAACCTTGACGAGTATTTTCCAATGGAGCCAGATGCCCTTCAAAGCTACGTGCGATTCATGGAAGAGCAACTTTTCAACCACGTAGATATTCCTAAAGAAAATTATAACATACCAAACGGTACTTTAAAATTAGAAGAAGTACCTGCTTTTTGTAAAGAATACGATGCCAAAATAGAAGAGTTTGGAGGAATGGATTTGCAATTGTTGGGAATTGGAGGTAACGGTCATATCGGGTTCAATGAGCCAGGTTCACTTCTTAACTCCAGAACAAGAATTATAGCGCTTGATCATTCTACTAGAGCCGCTGCAGCTGGCGAGTTTCAGGGTCTAACCAACGTACCAAAGAAAGCCATCACGATGGGCGTTAGTACTATTATGCAATCCAAAAGAATTATTCTGATGGCTTGGGGTGAGGGGAAAGCAAAAATTTTAAAAACAGCCGTAGAAGGAACGATCACCGATCACGTACCTGCTTCTTTCTTACAAAATCATTCTAATACTTCTTTTGTAATCGATGAGCCTTGCGCTGGCGAACTTACAAGAGTAAAAACACCTTGGTTAGTAGACAGTGTGGCTTGGGATAAACCAATGATTAAGAAAGCGGTTTGTCAGTTGTCGTTGAACCTGAACAAGCCGATTCTTAAACTAACAAACAAAGACTACAATGATAACGGTATGAGTGACCTGCTGGCTCAGCACGGAAATGCTTACGACATAAATATTATTGTATTCAACGATTTACAACGTACCATCACAGGATGGCCAGGTGGTAAGCCAAATGCAGACGACAGTACTCGTCCAGAAAGAGCTACTCCTGCTAAAAAAAGAATCATTATTTTCTCTCCACATCCTGACGACGATATTATCTCTATGGGTGGTACTTTCCAAAGACTACAAGATCAAGGACACGATGTGCACGTAGCGTATCAAACGTCTGGAAACATTGCAGTATCGGACGACGAAGCACTTCGTTTTGCTGGGTTTGTTTGTGAGTATAATGCAAAATTTGGTATCAACAGTAATGAAGCTAACGACATTTATCAAAAAGCAATTGACTTTATTAACAACAAAAAAACCTCTGAAGTAGATATCCCTGAAGTACGCTACATCAAAGGACTTATAAGAGTAGGAGAGGCGAAAGCTACTTGTCGCTTTGTCGGAAATGGCGAAGAAAGAGCACACTTTCAAAACCTTCCTTTTTACGAAACAGGGAAAGTACAAAAAAATGCGCCTAGCGAAGCAGATTATAAGATCACAATGGATCTAATAGAGAAAATAAAACCACATCAAATATTTGCTGCGGGTGATCTTGCCGATCCTCATGGTACACATAAAGTTTGTTTGGATATCGTTTTCGAATCTTTAAATAGATTGAAAGGGAAAGACTTTATGAACGACTGTTGGGTATGGTTATACAGAGGAGCTTGGGCTGAATGGGATACACATGAGATAGAAATGGTAGTTCCGATGAGTCCTGACCAAGTATTGAAAAAAAGATTTGGTATCTGGAAACATCAATCACAAAAAGATGGTGTGGTATTCCAAGGTTCAGACTCCAGAGAATTCTGGCAGAGAGCCGAGGAGCGAAATAAGGCTACCGCTGAGTTGTATAATAAACTAGGTCTTGCAGAGTATTCTGCGATGGAGGCTTTTGTTCGATATAAATTCTAAAATATAAAATACACAAGTCTAAACGATCAAATTATGAACCATTTAGTTAATCTTTATCTGTCGAGGAACCTTGGAGAAAAAATGCTTGGTTGCCTAATAGGAGAAATTGTCAGAACATCTAATTTTGATAAATACACTCAAAACATCATTGATGGTATTGAGTTGAATAAAAAGATCAGCAGCTTCGTAAAAGAACATCCTGTCTACGAAAGAAGTAGAATGAAATTGAATCCAAAATATTCAAAACATTCTGGCAAGATTATCGATATTTTTTACGATCACTTTCTTGCTGCCAATTGGTCTAAATATTCAAATGATTCGTTGACAAATTTCGCTAAAAAAAGCTATTCTTTCATAGAAGAAAATCACGGCATACTTCCTTATAAATTAAGGAAACTTATTTCTGTGATGATGAACGATAATTGGTTGGTAAACTATTCAAGCGTTCAAGGAATTCATAATTTCATGAGAGAAATTACCCGCAGAGATACTTTCCAAACTAATTTGGAGTACTCGTTGGAAGATTTGATCAATAATTACAATGAGTTTAAACTTGATTTTGAGGAAATTTTCCCTCAGTTAGTCCAATATGTTCAAGAGATTACGCATTCAGAAGAGTTAGTTCTACAAGAAGTTTATAGATAATTAATAAATTTTATTTTATATTGTTTTAATATACAAGTACTTAGTGTGAAAAGCTAAGTACTTGTGTTGTTTAGGGCTAAAATTATTTACGCTCTTATTATGGAGATAAGATCGTAAATGGTAAATTAGCCTGATTTTTTTATATAAAAATCATTCAACGTAAAACGTTTTTCATAAATAATTAAATTATAACATGGCAGGAGGTTCTTCAAATACAAGTTTCAATGAAGTAAAATTGGAAGAAGGGAAAAATTACACCATACCTTTAATGGTGCTTACAAGTTTGTTTTTTATGTGGGCGGTGGCAACAAATTTCAATGACGTTTTAATGCCTAAGTTACAGAAGACTTTATCGTTAGATCCATTTGAAACATCCTTTGTGCAAGTAGCCTTCTTTTTTGGATATGGAATTATGGCAATTCCCGCAGGTCTGATTATTAAGAAAATAGGATATAAAAAAGGAATATTAGTTGGATTGGCGGTATGTGCAATTGGTTCATTGATGTTTATTCCTGCGGCTAATATGAAAACGTTTTCTATATTTTTAATCGCATTGTTTGTAATTGCAGGAGGGATTACCTTTTTGCAAGTAGCTGCCAACGCTTTTGTTTCCATTCTTGGTGATCCTAAAACAGCCTCTTCGAGACTTAATCTATCGCAAGCATTCAATTCCATGGGAGCTTTCATTGGTCCTAAGATAGCCGGTATTATAATGTTGTCTAACGCAATAGCAGACCCCGCAGATGCGGTGAAACTTCCTTACAAAATTTTAGCTGGTCTGTTTATCCTTATTTTTGTTATTATTTATTTTTCAAAATTACCTGAAATAATAGAAACGGAATCGGATGGAGGAATAGGGAATCCGTTGAACGCATTCAAATTTAAACACACTACTTTTGCTGTAATTGCAATATTCTTTTACGTAGGGGCTGAAGTTGGAATCGGAAGTTATTTTGTCAGATTCGCCGAATATCTTAAACTAGGTCTTACTGAAGAAAGTGCGAACGATTATCTGGTATACTATATGATTTGTGCTGCAGCTGGTAGGTTCGGTGGTTCTTATTTACTACGATTTATTTCTCCTGGAAAATTAGTCGGCTTTAATGCGTTAGGTGCAGTAGTATGTATTTTAATAGCAATTTTTGCAGGGGGGTACGCATCGTTAATTTCGCTGGTTTTAGTTGGACTCATGAACTCAATCATGTTCCCTACCATCTTCACTCTTGGTATTGCAAAACTTGGAGACTACACAAAAGAAGGCTCTTCTTTAATTATAACAGCTATTGTAGGAGGTGCATTTATAGCGCCAATTATGGGATTATTTATGAAATACAATCCAAATTTATTTGAGTACTCCTATTTCGCCCCTATCGTTTGTTATTTATACATTATATTCTTCGGTTTCAAAGGATCGGATTCTACTTATCTGGATAAAAAATAAAGAAACGGAAAAAAATGTAGAGCCGTATTATGATGCGTCTCTACATTTTTTTCCGTTTCTTTATTTTTACTCATCACGCTTCCCGGTAAGAGAAAGCAAAGAGGCCGTCTTAATCATTTTAATGAACTCTGCTCTATAGCCTTCTTCGTCTGCGCCTTTAGAATTTTTAGCCAACTCCATTGCCTGATTATAAGTAGATGCTCCTTTGAATTTTGAATTTCTCAATACCATTCCAAACTCAGCTATTGCAGCGGAGAAGCGGAAGTTCTCAGAACTGTTTGCCAACTTCATCGTTTTGTCTTTCATCGTATGAACGATCAATTGGCTAAGGCTGTCTTTTGGTTCTTTGTAACGAAATTTAATAACCATCATTTCCTCCGCATATTGGCTTTCAATTTTCTTAGCTTCTGTTTTTTGATAACGAAGTGCGTCTACTGAGCCTATTTCTGTAGCTTTCGCACCAACGGGAATGATTTCGTACAAAGCAGTCACCGTATGACCTGCACCTAATTCACCTGCATCTTTTTTATCGTTGTTGAAATCTTCTTTTTTCAACATTCTGTTTTCATATCCGATCAAACGATACGCTTGTACTTTTGCAGGATTAAATTCTACTTGAATTTTTACGTCTTTTGCAATAGCATATAACGTCCCATCGAGTTCGTCTACCAATGTTTTTTGAGCTTCGCCAATATTGTCGATGTAGAAATAATTTCCGTTTCCATGATCGGCAATAGATTCCATTTTCGAATCTTTGTAATTTCCCATACCGAAACCAAGTACTGTTAAAAATATTCCATCGTCTCTTTTTGATTCTACCAATCTTGTCATTTCACCATCTGAAGAAGCACCTACGTTAAAGTCCCCGTCAGTAGCTATCAATACACGGTTGTTGCCATTTTTAATGAAATTTTCTTTTGCAATTTTATAAGCAAGTAAAATTCCTTCACCACCTGCAGTAGAACCTCCAGATTGAAGATTGTCAAGCGCACTAATTATTTTGGCTTTTTCTGCGCCTGAAGTAGAAGGCAACACCACACCTGCAGAACCCGCATAAACAGTAAGAGAAATCCTGTCTTGTGCACGCATTTTACTTACCAAAAGCGAAAGCGATTTTTTCAGTAAGGGAAGTTTATTTTCATCACTCATAGAACCCGATACATCTACCAGAAATACAAGATTGATAGGAGCCATGCTTTCAAAAGGGAAACGTTTTCCCTGAATGCCAATGTGTACCAATTTATGTTCCATGTTCCAAGGGCATTCCGATACTTCTGTATTAATAGAGAAAGGATTTTTGCCTGTTGGTTTTGTGTAGTCGTAAGAAAAATAGTTGATAAATTCTTCTATTCTTACCGCGTCAATAGGAGGGAGGCTTCCGTTGTCAATGTATCGACGGGTATTGGTATAGCTCGCATTATCTACGTCAATTGAAAAAGTAGAAAGCGGATTTTCAGTAGCTTTAAGAAAATCATTTTCGGCAATAAAGTCATACGATTCGGTATTGTGTTTCTGTATTTCTATATAATCATCGGTGTCTTTTAGTTCGTTAGAACCTGCACTTCTATAATAACCAGAGGATATCGACTCACTTTTTTTATCCATAGAAATAGAAGGAGTATATTGTTTGCCTTTAGGGGCATTATAAGATTTATCTTCTTTTTCCTGAGTTATAGGTGTAGTGTAATTAGAAGTAATAAGTTTTTTCTCGCAAGAAAAAACGATTAGCGTAAAGCAAATAATAAGGCCACAGGTAAGGAATTTCAAAGGATGCTTTTTCATATAAGTAGTGTTTATGTTCGTTAAAATTCGATTTATACTACTTAGATGAGGGGAATGAAAAAATTCCATAAAAAGATCACGGATTTTTTATGGATTGTTTGATTGCATTGATTTTTTGGTGTTTTCACTTTGCGTCCTTGCGCCTTTGCGTGAAAAAGAGCTGGTTAAAAAATTACAACAAAGGTAAATAGTGTTTGCTGATAACATCAAAATGATGAATCTGGTGACCACATAATTGAAAGCCCAAGGCCAGCACTGATATTTCTACCTCCGCACAGATTCCTTTTCTCATCAACATCTCATCGGTAAAATTTTTAAACATAATAATGCTTGATTGACGTAGATGTATATATTCATCAATTAAACTTTGAAGAGATTGTTGAGAGCTGTTGGTGTTTTGAGCTAATAAATTCTGATCGTAACCGGGTAAAACTGTTGTATCGTTTCTGGCAATTCTTAAAGCTCTGTACGACTGTATCCGTTCGTTGTCAATCAAATGTTGGAAAATATCTTTTATTGTCCATTTACCAGGAGCATATACGTTGTCTTTTAAAGCTTCTAGTCGCTTTATATCTAAAGTATTCAGCTCACCCAAGTATTTTTTGAGAGAGACGACTATTTCATCGTCCTCTACCAGATTAATGTACCTGTCAAAGAACTGTGGCATTGGATCAATATAAGACTTTCTCATTTTGATAAAAGGGTTTTAGACTACTGCTTAATCAAATATAAAAATGTTTCCATTATAAGCCTATTTTTTCAGACCTTTAGGATTCAATGCTTTTAAAAGAATGAGTGAATTACTTCTTCCCATACAGGAAATTATTCCAGAGCTTAAACAAAAACTAGGAGCTCACAATACGATTATTCTACAAGCTCCTCCAGGAGCAGGAAAGAGTACTGTACTTCCACTAGAGCTTCTGAACGAAGATTGGTTAAAGGGAAAGAAAATTCTAATGCTAGAACCCCGTCGTTTGGCTGCTAGAGCCGTAGCCAATCGTATGGCTTATTTGCTGTCAGAATCTGTTGGAGAAACGGTTGGTTATAGAGTTCGGTTTGAAAATAAGATCAGCAAACAAACGCGTCTCGAAGTGGTGACAGAAGGAATTCTCACTAGAATGCTTCAACAGGATAATTCATTGGAAGGAATTGGGTTGGTAATTTTTGATGAATTTCACGAACGTAGTTTGCACGCAGATCTAGCACTAGCATTATGCAGAGACATTCAACAAATATTAAGAGAAGACCTGAAAATAATTATTATGTCCGCTACGTTGGACGGACAATTACTCTCTTCTCTTCTCGCGAATGCACCTATTCTTACAAGTAAAGGAAGGCAATATCCGATCAGTTATCAATATTTTCCTCAGGAAAACAATACACCTATTTCCCTTCAAATGGCAAGAGTGATAAGGAAAGCATTGGAAAAAGAAGAAGGAGATCTCTTGGCTTTTTTCCCAGGTGCTGGAGAAATAATGCGTACGCAAGAATTGTTAGAGAAAGAACTTTCTGGTATTAGTATCCAACCTTTGTATGGCGACTTGCCACAGCAAAAACAGCAGGAAGCAATTTTGCCACATCCATCTGGTATAAGAAAAGTAGTACTGGCATCGTCAATAGCCGAAACTAGTCTTACCATTGAAGGAATTAAAATTGTAGTAGATTCTGGTACAGCCAGAGTTCCAAAGTTTGATTTACGAACAGGGCTTACAAAATTGGAAACGATTCGTGTCACAAAAGACGCCGCCGACCAACGTGCAGGACGTGCTGGAAGGCTTGGTCCTGGAGTATGTTACCGTCTTTGGAGCGAAGGAGCACATCAACATTTATTACCGCATCGTACGCCCGAAATATTGGAAGCCGATTTATCGCCTATGCTGTTGGAGCTTTCGCAATGGGGCGTGCAAGATATTCGTTCGCTTACTTGGCTTACACCTCCTTCTTTAGGAAGTGTGAATCAGGCAAAAGAATTGTTGACGCAATTGGGAGCGCTCGAAAATAATCGCATTACCGAAAAGGGAAAAGAGATGCTCCGTTTACCAACTAATCCGAGGATAGCGCATCTATTGTTAGAAGGAGAGAATAATGGATTACTTGCATTAGCGACTGATATTGCAGCGGTATTAGAAGAGCGGGATCCACTTCCAAAAGAAGCAGGAGCGAATCTTGCGGAGCGTATAGAAGTGTTGAGAAAATGGCGGAACAAAGAATATGTTTCTGCAGACAGAGGTACACTCGAACGTATAGAACGTCTAGCAAGTGCATGGCGGAAAAACTTTCATATAGAAGCAGACAATACTGCACCCAATTACGAACATGTAGGAAAGTTAATCGCTGCGGCTTATCCAGAAAGAATAGCGCGCCAGCAGGAAAAAGATGTACAACGTTATCGTCTCGCAAACGGACGCATTGTAAAACTCTACGAACACGATCCTTTGATTAATGAAAGTTGGCTTGCTGTAGCGCATTTGGATGCAGGAACGAATGAAGGTAAAATATATTTAGCGGCGCCACTCAATCCAAAGGCTATTTTGCATTTGGCTTATGAAAAGGAGGTAGTGAATTGGGACGATCAAAAAGGTATTCTCGTCGCTAGAAAAGAAAAAAGAATAGGAGAGATTACAGTGGAAAGTTCTCCGCTTGAAATGATATCTGAAGAAGAACGTATAAAAATTTTGTGCGAAGTTGTTCGTAAAGAAGGACTGAGTTTATTCAAATGGTCGGAGGAATTACTTCAATGGCAAGCCCGTATCATGAGTCTAAAGGCTTGGCGGTCGAATGAAGATTGGCCAGATGTTTCACCCTATTATTTAACCAATCATTCGGAAGAGTGGTTTGCTCCATATAGTTCTGCTATTCGCAAAAGAGAAGATTTTCAAAAATTGGACTTGACTTCTATGCTCTTGGCATTACTTCCCTGGTCGATGAATCAACAGCTAGAAGTCTTGGCACCCGATAAAATAAAAGTGCCGAGTGGATTTTCAATAGCAATAAATTATTTTGCCGATGGTAGCACACCCGTATTAGCGGTTCGTTTACAAGAGATGTTTGGATTGCTTGATACACCAGCGATTAACGAAGGGCGAACCAAAGTAATGTTGCATCTACTTTCCCCTGGCTACAAACCCGTTCAAGTCACGCAAGATTTAAAAAGTTTCTGGCAAAATACTTACCCAGATGTGCGTAAGGAATTGCGCATGCGTTACCCAAGACACCATTGGCCCGAAGATCCATGGACGGCAGAAGCGGTGAGAGGAGTGAAGAAGAAAACTTAGTTGGTAGGATAAGCTGTAAAATTAGCTATCAGACAGCGTGCTAGTGTCCATGAATTTCAATCATTAAATTGCAGTTGGCTTTAGCCAATTGCAATTTAATGATTGAAATTCATAACAAAAAAAGTTGACTAAATTTCGTTAGCGCGACCTTCTAAGTTCGTCTTTTCCATGAAGAGAACGTCTACGTTTTTGTACTTGTAGCATGGGGGAACTATGATTTTTGAAATTTATTAATCTTACCTTATTTTGCATAATAATTACAAATATTTTTTGCAAATTTTTTTCTAATCAATAATTTAATTTTTTAGTGTCTGATAAATCATGAATAAAGATACCATTCATAATCCTTTACCTGAAGACAATGCGAGAAATCCTGAAGAAGCTATAGTCTTGATTCGGAATGCCACAAAAGAAAATTTTTATCTATACAAAATAGGCAAGCAAATGTTTCGATTTAGGGGAGATAAATCGAATAAGTATTTCTAATAGGTTTTTATATGAAATTACAGATTCAATGTATCCTCCCGATCAACTAAATATTGGCGATAAAATTTTGAGGTAGTTAGTCTTTCAAGTTGTTTACTTTCCTGTTTGGGATTTCCTCAAAGACTTTAGCGAGCCATTCTTGCGGATTTACGTTGTTAGCTTTGCATGTTCCCAGCAAGCTATAAATCATGGCGATGCGCTGATTCATGAGACCCTGCAAAGAGATAATTTTTTCTCCCCAAGGCGATTGATCGAATATCGTTTTCGATTAGATTATTATCAATCTGCAATTTACCATCGGTGATATAGCAACTTAATTCCTGCCAACGTTTCATCGAATACTCCAACGGCTTTTCTATAGATGACTTTGGCGTTACCTGCTTATACTGCTGCACCATCCATGAGTCAAGTGCTTTCAGTATAATTTGAGATTTCTTTTGACGAATACTATATTTTTCTTCCATAAAAAAATGCTTTTATTTCCTCCTATGTGGCATAGAGTTCCTGAATTTTAGAGAGTGCATAATGGGCACGCACTTTGTCGTTGTCTCCGGCTTCCTTGAAGTAGCGGTGCGCATGCGCCATAAAGTTCTAGGCAAACTTGCTACGGCTTGTCATTTATATGAATTTTGTTTTACGTTTGCACCAAATAGTAATAATCCATTCCTCACAACAGTAACTTACAATTGGACGGGCGATGGTTATGGTAATGTAACGGTTTATAACGGTTGCTTTTCCACACTTTGCCCCTCAACGCTTACATGCACCTCCTCAAATTGCACACAAGCAGCAGCAAGTGCGCCTTCAAGTGGAACAGGCACAAGTGTTGATCCTGCATTAGCGGAAGATATTCTTAATTTTAATGTGCAGCGAGAAAAAGAATTCAACCTATTATCATGGTCCGTTACTCAAGAGCAAAATACAGCAATGTTTGATGTAGAAAGTTCTGACGATGGAAACTCATTTAATGTAATTGGTAAAGTAGTCTCAGGAGCAACTGTTGATGGTCAGGTAAAATATATTTTCGAAGACAAAGATATAGCTAAGGCTAATGTTTTATATAGATTGAGGCAAGAAGACCAAAATGGTCGGGTACATTACAGCGAGATTTTATCCTTGATATTTTATAGTAATGAAGCAAATATTACTTTATACCCTAATCCGGTCAATGATTTAGTAACAATAAAATCGACAGAGCCTATCACAGAAATTAACATTTGTTCCGTTCGTGGCGAGTTGTTGAAAAAGGAACAATACTATGATAATGAATTAAGCGTTGTATTTTCAGTGGCAAACTTAGGTAAAGGCGTTTATTTTATAAAAATAGTGACGAGCAATAGTTCTAAGATCAAAAAAATAATAGTAGAATAAAATTTCCTATTTTCGCGAGTTTTTATAGCAAAAATGCCACAGTAAACGAAGAAATAGTAATGATAGATAATAAACCAACTAAAGGGAGTAGGCGATTTTCAGTTGGACTAATTTTACTAATAATTGGCGTAATAACATTTTATTTGTCCCTGCGCTATGTTTTGATTAATGTATTATATGGACTTCCTATTATTTTTTATTTAATCGGTGCTACATTAATTTTTTTTAGTAATAGAACGATTATAGTAAAAATACTTTGTAGCCTTATTCTGGTATTATTGTATATGCTATACCTCTTATTCTGGACTTGTAAGAATACATACTCTTTTTAAAGTTTTATTTGAATTTTTTTTCATTGTTTTAAATAAAATAAAAAATTAATTTAAGAAATAATGAATTGTTTATTTCAATTAGTCGTTGTTTGATAAAGTTAAAATGGCTTTTTATTTTCAGAATGTATTGTGTAAATATGCTTGGATAAGATGGTTAAAGCAAAAATACAAACCCAAACCATAATTATTTTAGCATTGTCAATTGGTACATCCATAAGTTAGTAGTAACTTGTGATTTTAAAACAAGAAAAAGCGGAGTGAAGGGAATCGTTTTATGCTCAGTTTGTAAATAACAAAGGGGTAAGATTCGGTTGTAAAATATTTCCTAGAGAGTAGTGACCATTAAAATTGATAGGTTAACGCTTAAGATAGTAAAAAAGAATAGAAGGAACATGACACTTAAGACAAAGCAAGCCCCCTCTAAGGCAGAAAGTTATTCTAAAACAGCAGATAGTCACTTTAAAAATAGTATTGCACGCATTCCATTTCTTTCGGCTGCAATTGATAGCTGGCAATTTGCATCAAGAGCATTTATTACTGATCACAGAAGTTATCGTGCAAAGCAACAATGGAAGAGTTTTTTTGCCGCTCTTCTCAATCCGAAATTTGCATCTAAGTGGTTCGAAATTCTAAAATCGCCTGATTATCATATAATAGCCAAACACCGTACAAAGCTTTATTTCAAACCTTTTAGGGTGTATATGTCGATTAGATGGACTAAAAAGCAAAAAACGAAAGTCATCCTCGATACCTATCGATTTATAATGAGCAAAGGGAAAACATTCATGCAGGTAATCACCGATAAAAGAGGTATAGAAGTTGCGCGTTTTAAACTCAATGACACCACCGAAGGAACTTTAATGTTGGGTTATGACGACCGGTATCGTAAAGAAGGAGAGCTGGTTTTTTCTTTTGAAAGTGAGCAGCTTGGTGGAATGATTGCAGCTGCCGCATTTTCATTTGAAGAAATGGAACAAGGGCGATGGGTCTGTCGGATTGCTTGCGTTCAGGGGCATATAAAAAATCTTGACAATTCGGCAAAAATTGCTCAAAAATTACTGCATGGTCTTCGTCCAAAATCACTCATCGTCTATACCATTCAGGAATTCTCAAGGCAATTAGGATTTACGGCTGTTTATGGTGCAGGAGATTCTATTCAGGCTTATCGCCGCAAACATACAATTCATCTTCCATGGCGACATGGTATACAGTTTGATTACAACGCAATTTGGAGCGAATCTGCTGGTCAACCAAGCAGTGATGGTTGGTATGAAATACCTCTGAAGCCAGCTCTAAAAGATATTCAAGAAGTAAAATCAAGTAAACGTGCCTACTATAATCGAAGGTACAGTATGCTTGACAACCTTTCTTTGCAAATTGCCGATGCCGTAAAAAAGATTGTCGTACAGTAATTTCTCATAGATTGAAATGATTGACATTAATAATAGACAAGATATAATTAAAAAACTTGGTGGTTTAGAAATTGTTAGTTCTCCTATGTTTGGGAAGATGACGGCTCAACACATGGTGGAACATTTGATGGTTGCACTAATGTTTTCCAATAGTAAACTTCCTCAAAAACTTTATTTTGCACATGATAAAGCTGACTTTGATTTATTCCGACAAGGAATTTCCCGTTGGATTTGAATCTCCAGTTTTTGGGGGCGATTTGCTGAAACTTATATTTCTAGATTTACCAATGTCAATTAGTAAGCTGCTTTCGGAATTAGACGATTTTGACAATTATTTTATCGAAAATAAAGACATAAAGCCAATAAACCCAACTATGGGAGAACTTGATAAAAAAGAGTGGACAATATTTCATAACAAACATTTTAAACATCATTTTAAACAATTCAACCTGCTACTGGCTAATTCATACAATATAAATTAGGAGACAACTCAGCAGCCTCTGCGGAGACAAGTATACTACTTGCCTATTTTTTATTTTAAGAGCCGCTTGAGTATTATAAATCAGTTTATTGAAAGCGCTATTTTTATTACAGAGCCTTTGTCAATAGATCTATCTAGCAATTGTTTTGAACTAATATTTAAAACTGGATGCATGAAGTCAGCAGCTATTTCAGCTAATGGTATTAGAGTGAACTTCCTGTTGTGCAATTCTTGGTGAGGTATTTTAAGATTTTCTTTTACGATTATCTCATTGTTAAAGTAAAGAATATCCAGGTCTATAAGCCGTTCACCCCATTTTCGTTCTCTAATTCTTCCCATTTCTTTTTCTACAAATAAAAGCAATCGTAGTAGTTTTTCAGCAGTACATTTGGTTTCAATCTTTACGACCATATTCAAAAAAGACGGTTGATCGTTGATACCCCAAGGAGAAGTTTCATAAATACTTGACTGATCATTAATAGCGCCACAGTCGATACTAATTTTAGTACAAGCTGTTTTTAAATTAGCAATCTTATCACCAATATTTGTACCCAAAAGTATATAGACGGAGTTCATTTCTATTTTAAATTAGTATATATTTGAATGACTTACACAAATATAACTTATAGTATGTGGAATTTTATAAAAAATGTTTTAGCGGTAGCAACGGGCTTCTTTCTTTTTACAGTTTTAGCGATTGTCGGGCTTGTAATTATTATTTCCACTTCTACTTCAGATAAAGTAGAAAACATAAAGACTCAGTCTGTCTTAAAGTTAAAGTTGGATAAAGAAATCGTAGAAAGAGAAAGCGAAGAGCTGTTTTCAGGAGGAAGCTTTTCTCCAAGTGGTTCAACTATTGGATTAATGGATTTAATGGAAGCTATTTCCTTGGCTAAAACAGATGAAAATATCAAAGGAATTTATTTAGATATAACCTCTGTTCGTGCTGGTTTTGCTTCGTTGGAGGAAATACGAAATGCATTATTAGAGTTTAAGAAATCTGGAAAATTTATAGTAGCGTACGGCGAGTCTTATACCGAAGGAGCCTATTACCTGGCTTCAGTAGCCGATAAGATATTCCTTCCACCTTCTGGTTCTTTAGAATTTAATGGACTGGAATCAGAACAAATGTTCTTTAAAGGTGCTCTGGAAAAATTGAATATTAAAGTAGAAGTTTTTAAAGTAGGAAGTTTTAAAAGTGCTGTAGAACCATTTTTACTTGATAAAATGAGCGATTCAAACCGAGTACAAGTGAAGTCTTTTTTGAATTCTATATACGACACATACCTTACCAACGTAGCCGCTTCAAGGAAAATTGAAATACAGAAATTGAAATTAATCTCCGATTCCATGCTCGTTCATAATGCACAAGATGCCTTAGATTTCGGGCTTGTGACCGATATGAAATATTACAACGAAACAGAGGCATACATTCGTTCTATGACAGGACAAGACAGTAATGCTAAACTGAATTTTGTCGGTTATTCAGCGTTGCTTGCCGACCATGAATTAAAACTATCGAATTCTGAAAATAAAGTGGCTGTTATTATTGCTAACGGGGAAATAAGATCTGGAAAAGGAAACGATGAGGTAATTGGCTCTGAGACCTTGGCTGCGCAGATAAGAAAGGCTAGAGAAGACAACAAGGTAAAGGCAATCGTTTTGAGAATAAATTCTCCAGGCGGCAGTGCGCTAGCTTCTGATGTAATTTGGAACGAAGTAGTATTGACAAAAAAGGTAAAACCAATAATAGCTTCTATGTCTGATGTGGCTGCTTCTGGTGGATATTATATTGCTATGGCTTGTGATACAATAGTGGCACAACCTACTACGATTACAGGTTCTATAGGTGTTTTTGGATTAGTGCTTAATGTAGAAAATTTCTTAAAAGAAAAGCTAGGCGTAACTACCGACCGCGAAAAAACAGGCGAATTCTCTGACGTTGGTTCTGCGACTAGAACGCTGACCGTTTACGAAAGGAAAATTATTCAACAAGAGGTAGAACAAATCTATGAGGAGTTTACGTCTAAAGCTGCTATAGGTAGAAAAATGTCACAAGAAGAATTAAAACGTTATGCGCAAGGAAGAGTATGGTCTGGGTCAGAAGCTTTAAAAATAAAACTGGTAGACAAACTAGGCGGAATTAGAGACGCGGTGAAATTGGCGACAGAGAAAGTAGGTTTGAAAGAAGATTATTCTTTAGTTTATTGGCCTGAACAGAAAAATTCATTCTGGAAAAAACTATTGTCCGGAATAAATGAGGTAGAGTCTACCAGCACAGAATCGATACTCAAGAAAGAGCTTGGCTTCGTTTTTCCTTATGTAAAATCGGTGAAAGATCTTGAGCAGATGAATGGCATTCAAGCAAGGATGACGTATAAGTTGTTGGTTAAATAACTATTAACAGCATTTACCGTACAACTAAATTGGAAATTTACCGTTTGTTAAGTGAATCGTTGACTTATGAAAAAAAGTAAACTATATATTATTGGAATAATATTATTCTGTATTTTCTTTCAGAGAGTCTCTGGTTTGGTTAATTTTTTTATAAGTAGTCTTGATTCGAATGATAAAATCTCATTCGTTTTGAAGAAAATAGACAGCGCTGCTGCTGAAGAGGAAGAAGACACCGAGGAAAGCGAAAAAGAATCTAAAGAAAATGAGGATAAGGAAAGTGAAAAAGAATTTAATAATCTAAAACACTTTAATATTTCTATTTGTCTGTCTTGGGCTTTATATAGTCAGTTGTATTATTTTTCTGAAGACGCAGAAATTTTTTCACAAAATTTTGAAATCGAAACTCCACCACCACGATTAACATAATAGTATAAGTAGAAAATATTTCTACGTTTTTTACGAATGTCTTTACGCATTCGCATTCTACTATTATATAAAAAATTACATATATGTCTATACGAGAAAATTTAAATTCGAAAATAAATAGTAAAGATATACCCTATGACCTTTCTTCTGGGTTAGCGGTATTTCTGGTTGCATTGCCATTGTGTATAGGTATTGCTTTTGCTTCTGATGCTCCTGTTTTTTCTGGTATTCTGGCCGGAATTGTAGGAGGTACCGTTGTTTCGCTGATAAGTAAATCTCCATTCTCTGTAAGTGGGCCAGCGGCAGGTCTTACCGTGGTAGTGTTAGCATCTGTTAATGAGTTAGGGTCATACGAAATATTTTTACTGGCATTACTTTTTGCAGGTTTTTTACAATTGGCTTTTGGTTTTCTGAAGGCTGGTGTTATAGGAAGCTTTTTCCCTTCCAGTGTTATTAAAGGAATGTTGGCTTCTATTGGAATTATTTTAATGTTAAAACAGGTTCCACACATTCTTGGCTACGACCTTGACTATGAAGGAGATTTCAATTTCTTTCAGAACGATGGCAAAAATACGTTCACTGAAATTTACGATGCAATTTTACTGGTTAAACCAGGTGCTATTGTCATAAGTATAATTTCACTATTTGTCATTTTTTTCTGGGATAAGTTTAAACTGGCCAAAAAGATTTACATTCATGGAGCATTTGTTATCGTGGTCTTGTCTGTATTTTTGAATTTATTTTTTGAATCTTTTTTTCCTGCGCTCTGGATAGGATCTGCTCATCTTGTCAAGCTGGAGATCACAGACGGGTTCTTTGGTTTTTTTAAGAATTTTACGACACCAGATTTTACCGCATATAAAAATATAGCTATTTATCTAATAGGATTTAAATTGGCACTTGTAGCAAGCCTTGAGTCACTCTTAAGTATAGACGCTGTAGACAAACTCGATCCTTTAAGGAGGCATACACCAAAAAATCATGAATTGAAAGCACAAGGTGTGGGCAATATTATATCGTCGCTTATAGGAGGATTGCCTATTACTTCAGTAGTCGTGAGAAGCTCAGCTAACGTTGATTCTGGAGCAAGAAGTAAATTGTCGGCTATTTTTCATGGTGTGTTTTTATTGATGGCTGTTGTGTTAATACCAGGCATCATTAACAGGATTCCTCTTTCGGCCTTGGCAGTAGTGCTTATTGTGGTAGGGTATAAACTGACAAAAATAGATGTGATTAAGGAGCAATACAGTAAAGGATGGGAGCATTTTATTCCATTTATAGTTACTGTTTTTTCCATTTTATTTACAGACATCCTCATTGGAATTGGTATTGGGACAAGTGTTGCCTTGTTTTTTATTCTAAGAAGGAATGTGAGAAATCCTTATATATACAATAAGCAAAATTCTAACTACGGGATAAAAGTTAAAATAGAATTGTCAGAAGAAGTATCATTTCTTAATAAAGCAAGTATACTCTACAAGTTAAGCAAAGTACCAAAAAATGCACATGTAGTTATCGATGGAAGCAAAGCTAAATACATAGACGACGATATTTTAGAAATAATTGAGGACTTTAAAATTAATGCGCCAAGTAAAAATATTAAAATTGAAATTATTGATGTCAACGATAAATTTGAAGTAATTGAAAATGAAGAATTGGATAAAATTATTCAACAGGATTATTCAAAATTATTTGTAAATAATAAAGATTGGGTAAAAGAAAAACTGGCAGAAGATGCTTTCTATTTCGAAAAACTTGCACTTGGTCAATCACCAAAATATTTATTTATTGGATGTTCTGACAGCAGGATCACGGCCAATGAAATTACGGGTACAGATGCCGGAGAAATGTTTATTCACCGCAACATAGCAAATCTTGTAGTAGATACGGATCTGAATTTAATGGCAGTATTGCAATATTCAATTGAAGTGTTAAAAGTACATCACATTATAGTATGCGGCCATTATGGTTGTGGCGGAATTAAGGCTGCGGTAGATGGGCAGTATCACGGGCTTATTGACAAATGGCTGAGAAATATTCAGAAAGTATACAGGCTATACAGAAGTGACATTGAAGGTATTGCCGACGAAGAACAGAAACATAAGAAGCTGGTAGAATTGGTGGTAAGAGAACAAGTGTATAATCTTGCCATGACAACTATTTATCAAAAAGCGATTAAGAAAGGTGAAAATGTACAACTGCACGGCTGGGTATACGATATGAGTAAAGGCTCTATTAAGGATCTTGATATAAATGTAAAAAAAGACTTTAAAGATTATGATATTTTTAAATATCGCTTTGATAATGTGTAAGTTAAGCCTGAATTTGAGAATAAGGTATTGTTAAAACTAAAAATACCTTATTTTTGTCTTTCCGATAAAAAAATAAGCATGACAGCAATTAGAAATAACTGGACAAGAGAAGAAATAGCTGAACTATATAATTCTCCTGTGCTAGATTTAATGTATAACGCAGCCACTGTTCACCGAGAGTTTCACGATCCTCAAGAAGTTCAGGTGTGTACATTGATGTCAGTGAAAACGGGCGGTTGTCCAGAAGACTGTTCTTATTGCCCACAAGCAGCAAGATACCATACGAATGTAAAAGTACACAAACTGCTGGAAGTAGGAGAGGTGCTACAAGCTGCTAATAATGCTCGAGAGAGCGGTAGTACCCGTTTTTGCATGGGTGCAGCTTGGAGAGAAGTGCGTGACAACAAAGACTTTGATAAAGTGTTGGAAATGGTAAAAGGCGTGAGCCACATGGGTATGGAAGTTTGCTGTACCCTTGGTATGCTTTCGGAAGAGCAGGCCATGAAATTGAAAGAAGCGGGTTTGTATGCCTACAATCATAACCTTGATACGAGCGAAGAGCATTACGATAAAATCATTTCAACCCGCACTTATAGCGATCGTTTGGAAACGATAGACAATGTGCGTAATGCCAAAATTTCGGTTTGTTCAGGAGGTATTATTGGAATGGGTGAATCTCATAACGACCGAATAGGAATGTTGATGACATTGGCTAATTTGGCCGAGCATCCTGAATCCGTACCTGTAAATGCCTTGGTACCAGTAGAAGGAACGCCATTGGAAGATCAGCCAAGGGTTTCTGTTTGGGAAATGGTTCGTATGATTGCTACGGCACGGATTATTATGCCAAAAACAATGGTAAGATTATCGGCAGGAAGAGTTAGAATGACTACAGAGGAGCAAGCTCTTTGCTTTATAGCAGGAGCAAATTCTATTTTTGCTGGTGATAAATTACTTACTACTCCAAATCCTGATGTGAACGAAGACAAAGAAATGTTTCAGATTTTAAATTTGAAACCTAGAAAAGCATACAAAGATAAAGCGCAACCAGCCATAAAATTCGAGCAAATACCAGTTCGATAATAGGCTTTATAGAAGAAACAGTTGAATAATTTCTTTTTTTTGTTTTTAATGACGCTTAAATAGTGATTTTAAGCGTCATTATTTTAAAAATACGGTAAAAATCATTACTTTAGCCGCTTATTGTTGGGACATAATCATAAACTAGGGTTATAATGAGAAAATTTTTCCGCAGGATACTAGATATCGATGAATCTGAAGAAGGTCGGGTATATATGCTCCTCATAAACTCATTTTTCTTGGGAGTATTCGTAGTGACTTATGATGTAACGGTGAGCTCACTTTTTTTGGACAGTCTTAGTGAAATAGAGAAGCATTCGAAAGACCCCAACTTCCATGGAGCATGGATTTGGAAAGAAATAATATACCGTTATCCTTTGGCTTTGTCAATCATTTTAACTGGGTTTCTTGGTATAGTAGCAACCGCTATTTTTTCTACTCTGCAAAATATAATTTCATTCTCAAGGCTCACGATTATTAACTTACTGATTATTTTACTTATAGTAAGTGCGATCACATTCGCTTTTAACTATGTTGATATAAATAACAAATCACAATACTATCCTCTACTTTTAATATCCTTTGCCTGTTTAGGACCTTTTAATGCGATTACATTATTAGGTTTTTACGGTACAGTATCAAGAGCGTTTAATCTTAAACAAGAGAAAAAAATAACAGGCACGGTGGATCAAGGAGGTATGTTTGCTACTTCTCTTGCCTTTTTTGCTTTCGTATTTATAACACTTGATGACCCAAAAACTTATTTATATATTAGTTCTGTAGGGTTATTCGTCTCTTTGCTTACGCAATTTGTTTTTAATCTCAGATTTAGTTCCGAACGAATGACTCAGGTAACCACTATTAGCACTGCAGCTAAGGCCGAAAGCAGTCTTGATTCTTTGGTAAGAAATAAATATGTTCGTTTACTTTCGCTCATGTTTATGCTTTCTGTTGTAACTACTATTTTTGTGGATTACTCTTTTTTGCTTTCTTCTTCCTATAAATTTCCAGAAGTAAAAAGTCTTACAAAGTTCCTTGCCGGTTATGGGGGGGTTCTTACATTATTTAGTTTATTTCTGCAAATTTTCGTTGGAGATACCGTTATAGAACAGTATGG
>JAYTHK010000358.1:0-8972 GCA_043732665.1 Cytophagales bacterium
TATGACATAGACAAATATATTAATTTATATTTTAGTCTAATATGAATTTTAAAAAAATTATCAACTTTCTGATTTAAAACATAAGTTTAATTGGTATAATATCAGTATTGAAGAATAGAAAATTAAACGAACAAGAGCGTGACCTTGAAAAAATACAACTAGAGTTGTTTGATAGTATCAGAGGGGGTGTTTTCCAAAAAAAGAAAGCACCCTAATAACATAAATTAGGAAACTATTTTATCCATTTCTAATTTACTCGGATGCTAGTATATTTTTATCTAAGATTATTTTTACCAGTAATATAGCGGCTTTTCAATAAAACAAGTTGCGAACCTTTCAGGAATATCTAAACTGAAAAAATATCTAGATAGAATTTAATTTATTTAAAATAAGGCACTTATGACTTATAAAAAGTAATTAAACAAATTCGGATCTTTATTAATAGAAATATAATCCACCTTTTTTGTCATCATTCTTTCCATCAAAGGCTCGTAGTCTTCTTTGTATTTTAGTTCGATACCAACAAAGGCTGGTCCGTATTCTTTTGCTGTTTTCTTGGTGTATTCAAACTGGGTGATGTCTGCATTTGGACCAAGTACTTCGTCTAGAAACTCACGAAGCGCTCCGGCTCTTTGCGGAAAACTGATGATGAAATAATGTTTTACACCTTCGTACAACAAAGAGCGGTTTCGGATTTCATCCATCCGACCCAAATCATTATTGCTGCCACTCACTATGCAAACTACATTCTTCCCTTTTATTTCTTCTTTGTAAAAATCAAGTGCGGAAATGCTTAATGCGCCAGCAGGCTCTACTACTATTGCTTCTTCGTTGTATAAGCGAATAATAGTAGAACATATTTTTCCTTCTGGTACAAGAATTATATCGTCGATAGAGTTTTTGCAAATTTCAAAATTAAAATCACCTACTCTTTTTACTGCAGCTCCGTCTACAAATTTGTCGATGTAGTCAAGTGTAATATTTTGTTTGTGTTTTATCGAATTGGACATAGACGGCGCTCCTTCTGGTTCTACGCCTATTATTTTTGTTTCCGGGCTTACTACTCTAAAATAAGAAATCACTCCAGAGATAAGTCCACCACCGCCTATTGGAACAAAAATGTAATCGATTGCTTCTTTGCAATCGTCTAGAATTTCTAAGGCTACTGTAGCTTGCCCTTCCACAATTTTTTCATGATCAAAAGGAGGAACAAAAACTTGGTTGTGTTCTTTGCTGTACTTAATCGCTTCTGCGTATGAATCATCAAACGTATCACCTATTAATACTACGTCCACATATTCTTTGCCAAACATGTGTACCTGATTTACTTTTTGTTTAGGCGTAGTCGCAGGCATATAAATACGCCCTTTTATTTTTAATAAATTGCACGAAAACGCCACGCCCTGCGCATGATTCCCGCCACTGGCACAGACTACGCCCCCCAACAATGCTTCTTTCGAAGTAGTAGACATAAGATTATAAGCGCCTCTGATTTTATAAGAACGTACGACTTGAAGATCTTCTCTTTTTAAAAGAATGTTGCATTCATAACGCGAAGAAAGATTTACATTTTTCATCAAAGGAGTATGATTTACGATACCTTTCAGACGTTCCGCTACTTCTTTTATCTTCTCAACACTTACATAATTACTCATAAAATTTACATCCTAAAACAAAAATACTCCATAAAAATTGATATTCCATAGAAATTATTTGTACCTTGTCTCTATGCAAAGTATGAATGGTTTTCAGACAATAAGTGTAATAGGAATCTGCTTCAGCATTTTCTGTCAAGGATTGCTTATGCTCGTTGGGAAATCAGTAACAGATATGTGGGCGCTCTACCCAACCTGGGCTGCAGTATTTATTGCAGGTACAATCATTCGTTTGTTGGACAAAGGAGAAGATAATCATCATTAATATCTTGCCTTCAAAATCTATTTTAATTACTGGTGCTGGCCTTGTAGGTTCACTTTTGGCGATTTATATGAATCGAAGAGGCTACAAGGTTTCTGTTTATGAAAAAAGAGAAGACCCTCGAAAAACCTTATTGGAAGATGGACGTTCTGTCAACTTAGCGCTTAGCCATAGAGGAATTCATGCGTTGCAGAAAGCAGGGTTGGAAAAAATAATTTTAGAAAATGCAATCCCTATGAGAGGGCGAATGGTGCATGATGTGAAAGGGCAAACAAATTTCCAACCTTACGGTGAAGAAGGACAATACATAAATTCAGTTTCGCGAGGAGGATTAAATAGAGCTTTGATAGAATATGCTTCTCAACAAGATGGGATCGAATTTTGTTTTAATCAAAAAGGCATTGGTGTGGATATGAAGGCTAAAATCGCAACTTTTGAAAACTATGCAACGGGCGAAGAAGTAAAAATGCCCTATTCTATAATTGCTGGTTCAGATGGTATTTTTTCACAAGTAAGAAAATCTATGCAAGACGAATTGGATTTTAAAACCGTTATTGAGAAGTTGCCACAAGGCTATAAAGAGCTTCACTTTCCAGCTGGAGAAAATAATCAACATCTAATTGAAAAAAATGTATTGCATATTTGGCCTCGAGGAAAATTTATGCTTATCGCATTGCCCAATAACGACGGTAGTTTTACCTGCACTCTTTTTCTGCCTTTTGAAGGTGAAAATTCTTTTACTTCTATAAAAAACAAAAAAGACTTACACTCTTTTTTCGGAAAATTTTTCCCAGATACTTTACCGCTGATCGAAACAATCGAAGACGACTATTTTGATAATAAAGCTTCGTTTCTTTCTACAATACATACCTTTCCTTGGGTACATCAAGAAAATGCTTTTCTTATTGGAGATGCAGCACATGCGATCGTTCCTTTTTACGGACAAGGCATGAATGCGGGATTAGAGGATGTTCGTATTTTAAACGAACTTTTAGATTTGTGGAACGACGACTGGACAAAGGTTTTACCCGAATATCAGAAAGCACGAAAACCCAACGCCGATGCCATTGCCGAGCTCTCCATGAAAAATTTTATCGAGATGCGTGATTTGGTGGCAGATGAAAATTTTATTTTAAGAAAAAAAATAGAATCAGCAATCCACAAAAGATATAAAAATTATCTTCCACTTTATTCGATGGTTACATTTAGCGATCTCCCTTATGCGGAAGCATTGGCAAAAGGAAAAGAACACGACCGTTTGATGTCGAAAATATTGGCGTTGCCTGATATCAAAGAAAACTGGGATAAGGAAAATGGTTGGTTGGAGATAGAGAAGGCGCTTTTAAACAGTGGCGTTTGTTAAGGATAGAAGATCAGAAGGGAACTCATTAATAATAAGCCCATAATCTTGCCAGCCATCTTCTTGGTCATTTTCCTTCCCGTTGAATCCATATCTATACGATGCAGAGCTTTAGTCCATGGCGGGTGTCTTCACCCGACATCTTCAATACATAATACTAAATCTATTTTTCGCCCTTGTTGGAGAAAAGCTCCAACAAGGGCGAAAAATCTCAAACCTGAAGCAGATAGACTATCATATTTATCTGTATTGTGAATAAATATCATAGGAACTTCAACTTTCTCCTTTTGAGTAGGTTTAATTGAATATTCGTATTCATAAGTTTTATTATTTCTAGGTAATGATAGAATAGTGTATCGTCTTAACTTACTTCTTACTTGTTTTTTATTCCTTTTCCCTTTTTTATCATATTTTTTAAGCTATTCATTTCTATGATGTCCTATTTGTGACTCTTTATCCTCTGGTTGTTCAAATAATTTAGGCCAATTACCTCTAAGTTTTGTTCTTGAATTGTTTCCATTAGCCGAAACTTAACCTTTTTATAAAGATATTTTTTATTTTTGAATTGCCAACGGTTTTAACTAATGGATTATAAATAATAGGCAACCTCATGAACTATAGTGTTGACTGTTCCGTTCTCTGGATAAACTATGAAACTAAACTTCTTATTTCTAATCGTGTTTGCTGGAACGATTTTTTTTGTACACAGTTGTCAGAAAAAATCGAGCAATGCTATTTCTACACTTATGAAAGATACCGACCATCCCAAAAACCCGTATTACTCCAGAACGGACACTACCCAATTAAATCTAACCGATGCGGACTGGAAAAAAGTGTTGTCCGACAGTATTTATATTATCTCCAGAAAGAAAGGGACCGAATTCGCTTTTTCGGGAAAGTACTGGAACTTTGAAGGCATCGGCACCTATTATTGCGTTGCCTGTGGAAATGCTTTATTTCGCTCAGATGCAAAATTTGCGAGCACTTGTGGATGGCCTAGTTTTTTTGAAACCATCAGACCAAACAGTGTGGAATATATCTCTGACAATTCCCATGGAATGCAGCGCACCGAAGTGGCCTGCGGAAGATGTGGAGGACACCTCGGTCATATTTTTGACGACGGCCCACCACCTACTGGAAAAAGATTTTGCATGAACTCTCTGGTGCTAGACTTTATTCCGGATAAAAAATAGTAGCTGGCGAATGTCTTTTTGCTGCGTTATAAGAAGATATCCCCTGTTCAACTATATAAAAGGGAGGATAAAAATGTCAGGAAGAAAATGTATATCGTATGAACATTTGGATGAAGGTTGTTGAAATAAATCCATTATTGTTCATTTCCTATTTTGAAATTAAAGCTCTTATACCGACTAGTTATATTTCTACCGCTCTTAACGCTCACCAGCTGTTTTGATGTAACAGAGGGCGTAAATCTAAACGAAGACGGCTCAAGCAGTTTTGCTTTTACAATCAACATGAGCCGAAGTAGTGCAAAGCTAGCAGCCGCACTTCTTATTGACAGTATCAATGGGACACAAGGTGCCGAGCAAGGAAGAAATAAATAACAGAATCAAAGAGGTCGTAACAATTGCAGAAAAAACACAAGGGATCAAAGACGTGAAAATGCAACAAGATTTTACCTCTTTTGTTTTTTCCTTTCGCTTTTTGTTTACGGATCTTGATGCTTTAAACACCTTGATGGAAGCGCTGAAGAAAAAATATCAGGCACAACACTATATTGGTTCTGTGACAAAACATTTTGAATATGATAAAAAAAATATATACGCAAAATGGAAATTATTCAATCGGAGAGGCTTACGGACAATTAAGGAATGTTGATAAGAATGTACTGGACAAAGCGAGTCTGGTTTCTATAAGCCGTTTCGATAGTGATGTAGTGTATATGACCAATGCAACCACTACAATAGCACTAACAAAAAAGGCCGTAATGCTGCGGGTAAATGCAGCAGATCTAATAAAGGAAACTCAAAACATCTCCAATAAAATCACACTTAAAAAATAATAGTAGTTCAAAATTAAAATTTACAAATCGGCCTAAACCATGAAAGCCGCGTTTAAAAAAATACTACTTTTTGCAGCAACACTCTTCTGTGCCCATTTCATTTATGGAATCGATTTGCAAAGTAAAATTCCTAAAAATACACTCTACGTATTTACGATAAATGGTCAAAATATTTTGACAAAAATGCCCCCTTGGCAGATTTAGAAAAACTTTCTGTGATGAAGGCTTTTTGCCTCTCTTTAACGAAGGATTTAGGCGAAGTTAAAATGAGCGATTTGGTAGTAAATAGTGGAAACACTTCTTGCTTTTTTGTAGAAATGTCGGATAGTATTATTTATTTTACTTACTTCCGCTGTCGGATGTGAAAAAACTCGAAGCATCTTTCGCAATGAAAAATGAAATCAAGACAGACGCATCGGGAAATAAAAGTATAGTCAAAAGCGTTATGGTCATTGCTTGGAATAGCGAATATGCCATTGTAATAGGAGGAGAGGGCATGCCTAATTATTTTACAACGTATCTAGGGGTATATAAAAATTATGGTTTTGAAAATAGCGAAAAGGAAAACCTGTATGGTATAGATGCCATAGAGTATAATACTAGTAAATATACTGACGTTCCAATAGCTACGGTGGCTGTTGAAAATATTACGGTAGACACAGTAGGCATTGAGAATGGAGCGTTCGACATGCAAGCGCTTTGGATACACTAGGTTCTCAAGAAAACGATTATGGTTACAATAACGACCCTTGTGAACAACGTAATAAAATAGCTAAAATCTGGAAATAGAAAAAGCAGCAGAAATTTTCGTACTTCGCCCTACCGAATCTATTACTAATAATGTGAGGTATATGAAAAGCCGAGACAAGACGGCAGATGCGTCTTCTTGGGTTGGTTCTAACCAAGGGGTTTTCTATAAATTGATGAGCAGTTTCTACAGAGATGCTTTTAGTATGGCATACAAAAAGGCACCAGCAATAGACGCCGCCGCTCCTTTATTCAGCGATGGAAACTATATAAACGCTTCTATTCACTGCAAAAGCAATACGATCAAAGTAGATATTACTACTAGGTTAGATTCAAGGCCGGTAATTGACTATTCAAAAACAACCAATGCAAAATTAAATAAGAAATCTTTCAAACACATCTCAGGAGAAAATCTTTTAGGATATTACAGTGGCGCCTACAACACGCAAGCCATGATGGAAGTCACTCCTCACTTGATGGTTTCCTATTTAAAAATGCTTTCTTATACAAATGACATTAGTACGGAATTAATGGATTTATATTCACTTTTTATCGATGAGAAAGCGATTGGAAAATTAAAAAAAGGCGGTGGTGTATTTGCGGTAACGAATATTGTAAGCAAAGAAGTTCCTTATACTTCTTATGAGTACGACTCTTTATACAATTATACAGTAGTTACGAAAACAAAAAATGAAGTATTTCTGGAATTTGTGGTGATGTATTCTACAGAAGATCCTTCTACGACGGATAAGATATTTACCATCGCATACAAAAAAGAGCGTTAGTGAAAGTCGCAGATTATTATTATGAAACACCTAGTTTTTCAGGCATACCGTTTAAAATTTATACTCTTTAAAAAGGGGGCATTGTTTTTATTTGTAATACCAGAGAGCAGGTGGATATAATAATAAGTGGCAAAGTCGCGAAAGGAATGTCTACAAAAACATTCGATGTCTACAAATACATCGAATGTTTTTGTAGATATTAAAAAAACACTTTCACTACTTCCTAAAAAGGCTGAGGGAGATAGCTATGGCTATAATTGCGTTTCAAATGAATTGCTCAATTACGCTCGAAATAATGTTGGGCAATTAAAATCGTTCAATCTAAGCCAACTGGCAATACGATTCATTCCGAAATTACACTTACACTCCCCGAAGACAAAGAGAATGAGATAAAGTATTTTTCGATTTTATAAACGAATGTTATACAATTAGTAAGGGGAAATAGTTTACGATATAATGTAGGGTAAGAAGGGAGAAGTAAAAGGTAAATATCCTTTAAGTCTTGTCCTTGCTTTTTACTTCTCACCTAATTTCGTCAGACCTGCAATAAATTCTATAATCAAGTTGTGCACTTCCTTAAATTTTGTAAGCGGTAATGTTTCTGGAATGTCAAAGATGTCATGGTAAGCCGTTACTCCTCCTAGAGTATAAAAAAAGAAAGCGGGTACTCCTTTTTCGGAAAAATGATAATGATCGGAGTTGGCGGCTTTTCCGCGCTTTTTAAGGTTCGTCAAGTGTATTTTCTCGTCGTTTATTTTTGTAAGGAGCAAAAACTCTTTTGGGAAAACGGATCCGTTTACCACCATCATACCGTCGCCGCCCGTTCCCATGAGATCAAGGTTTACAAGAAAACGTATTTTAGCTAAGGGAACCAGAGGGTTTTCTGTAAAATACTTTGAGCCTACAAGTCCAGCCTCTTCTGCGCCGAAAGCAATAAATACGATGCTGTAACGTTGTGGATGTTCCTTGAAATACCATGCGAGCTCCAGCAACATTGAAACGCCACTGGCGTTATCGTTAGCACCAGGGAAAAAGATGGAAGAACCAAGTGTACCAAGGTGGTCGTAGTGCGCTGTAATAAATAAAAAGGAGTCGGGGACTACAGCACCTTTCACGTATCCGATTACGTTCTGTGCCTTATAATTTTTAATTAATTCTGCGTTTATTTCGTAAGAAATGGTTTTTGTTTTTGCATTAAATTTATCCTTGAGCACTTCAAAAACAACAGTCTTTTTTTGCTCACCAGAAAGTCCCATAGTGAGTTTTTTATCTTTAAGTTTGATAATACATGAAGCCTTTTCTAATTTTTTTTCAATGTGTTTTGTTGAATCTTTTTTTAATTTTCGTTCAAATAGTTCATCGTAAACGAGTGCTGTTTTTTTTATGTCCAAGGCTAGAAATTTTTTCTGATATTTTTTAGAAGAAAAAATAAGCGTATCGAGTAATATGGTTTTGAAAGTCTCTTTGCCTGAAGGGGAGGCTGATTCAACGATATAGTCTTTGCCAGGGACAAGCGTTGTATTATTGGTTTGTAAAAAAATAGTACCAGAAAAAGTGTTGATGTCGTAATTAAAATTTTGAAAATAGTCATTAGAAATTGGTAATAACCCTATTTCGCGAAAGCGATTGGATAAATAACCTGCCGCATTTTTCTGTCCGTCGAAAGCAGCCCCTCTACCATGAAGTCCAGGTGCACAAAGAGTGTCTAGGTATTGGCGAACTCTTTGCATGTCTTGAGCGTGCAAGCCATTATAGAAAAAGAAGAGTAGAAAGAGAATTAGGAAATAGTTCTTCATGGTATTTGTGCGTTTGCTAGAAGGCAATTACAACCATTGAGGAGAGAAAAACAAAAGTCTTTAAATAAAAAATGCCGCATTATGCGGCATTTTTAAAATCCTTAAGAAGGGATTATTTTTTCATTGTGTCGACTGGAGCAACAACAACTGAATCTTTTTTCATTGTGTCGACTGGAGCAACAACAACTGAATCTTTTTTCAAAGTATCAGCTTTTTCGGTAGTAGCACCACCACCACAAGAAGCAAAAGAAACAGTTGCAATAGCAGCAACAAGGAATAGATTGAAATTTTTCATGGTAATTTGTTTAAGTTTGATATCAAATATCCCTTAATACAAAATTTAC
>JAYTHK010000359.1:0-8932 GCA_043732665.1 Cytophagales bacterium
GAATGTTAGGATCTACAATATACTTAGGACTCATGGCTGATACATAATCAATAAGACTCGCCGCTGGATATACCTGCAGGGAAGTACCTACTACTATTAAAATATCGGCTTTTCTTACTTCTCTAATTGCGTTATCCATTATCGGCACAGCTTCTCCAAACCATACAATATGCGGACGAAGTTGAGACCCTTTTTCACATTTGTCTCCCGATTTCAATTCCCAACCTTTTATATCGTATACAAGATTTTCGTCAGCGGTACTTCTGCTTTTAAATAATTCTCCATGCAAATGAAGTACATTCGCAGACCCTGCTTGTTCATGCAGATTATCTACATTTTGAGTAATAATAATTACCTCGAATTTTTCTTCTAATTTAACCAGTACTTTATGACCTGCGTTTGGCTCAGCTGCCGAGGCGTCCTTCCTTCGAAGATTATAAAAATCCAACACCAATTCTCGATTTTTGTGCCATGCTTCTGGAGTAGCTACGTCTTCAATTTTGTAGCCTTCCCACAATCCACCTGAATCGCGAAAAGTAGCTAGTCCGCTTTCGGCACTGATACCAGCACCAGAGAGTATGACTAGCTTCTTTCTCATTGCTTATTTTTAGCCTCCTGCGCTTTCGCTGCAAATGACTTTGCTTTTATTGGCTTTGGTGCTGGTATAGACTTCGCTTTTGCCGAAGCTGCTTTTTTAACTGTTGGCTTTTTCTTTTCAGCAGTTCCCAATTTTTTAACTGGCGTTTTTTTCGCCGTTACTTTAACAGGTGCTGTTTTAGCGGGTGCTTTCTTAGCAAATCTACCTTTTTTCTCTGGTGCATTTACTGCCAATTCCAAACACTCTTCCAAGGTTAAAGATATAGGATCTTTTCCTTTTGGAATTTTTACATTTTTATTACCTGCTACTATGTAAGGTCCCCAACGACCATTTAATACTTTTACTTCGTCGTTGCCAGGAAATTCTTTAATAAGTTTTTCCGCTTCTGCTTTACGTTTCGCTTCAATAATTTCAATTGCATGTTGTTCAGAAATTGTCAATGGATCATCTTCTTTACTTATCGTATAAAACTTTCCATCGTGCAAAATATAAGGACCAAATCTACCGATTGCAATTTTCATTACACCACCTTCAAATTCTCCAGCTTCTCTTGGAAGTTTGAAAAGTTCTAATGCTTCTTCTAACGTAACCGTTTCAATAAACTGCCCTTTTTTAAGACTTGCAAATTTAGGTTTTTTTCCTGTCTCCTCGTCCGCTTCTCCTATCTGTACTATTGGACCATAACGACCAAGACGAGCAATTATATTTTCTCCCGTTACTGGATGTATACCTAACTCTTTTGTTGAAGAAATAGTAGAACGATCTACCAATGAAGTGCTCACTACCGTCTCATGAAAAGATCCGTAAAATTCTTGCAACATTTTCTCCCACTTCTTTTTCCCTTCTGCTATTTCGTCAAATTCTTTTTCCACGTTTGCCGTAAAAGAATAATCGGTAATGGTAGGAAAATATTGAACAAGAAAATCATTCACCACCATTGCCAAATCTGTTGGAAATAGTTTCGATTTTTCCGCCCCAGTAATTTCAGAAGTGTCAAAGGTATTTATTTTATTGTCCGCTAAAATTATCTCCTTCAGTTTACGGACTTTACCATCTCTATTTTCTTTTTCTACGTAACCTCTTTTCTGTATGGTAGAAATAGTAGGTGCATAAGTAGAAGGACGACCAATACCCAACTCTTCTAATTTTTTCACAAGACTCGCTTCTGTATATCTTGGTGAAGGACGGCTATAACGCTCTGCCGCTTTCATTTCATTTAAAGAAAGCGCCTCTCCTACTTCTAAAGGAGGCAACATTCCTTTTGTATCTTCATCCCCTTCCGATTCTTCGTCTGTAGATTCGATGTAAACTTTTAGGAACCCATCAAATTTTATTACTTCACCTGTAGCAGTCAACGTTTGCGGAACGGTGGAGATTCCTATCGTCGCGATTGTTCTTTCTATTTGCGCTTCCGCCATTTGGGATGCAATAGCTCGTTTCCAGATCAACTCATATAAACGTTGTTCGTTCCGATCTGCACTGGCTGTTTGTTGTAAGAAATCAGTAGGACGAATTGCTTCGTGTGCCTCTTGCGCTGATTCGTTTTTATTTTTAAACTTTCTTAGTTGAAAATATTCTTTTCCATAAGAAGAAGTAATTGCATTTTGAGCAGAAGCGATCGCATCGTCCGAAAGATTTACGGAGTCTGTTCTCATATAAGAAATCTTCCCTGCTTCGTACAATTTCTGTGCTACTGTCATAGTCTGCGCTACAGAGAAACTTAATTTACGACTTGCTTCTTGCTGAAGCGTAGAAGTTGTAAAAGGAGGTGCTGGAGATTTTTTAGCAGGTTTTTTCTCCAGATTTTTTACAGAAAATGCAGCACCAAGACAACTTGTAAGAAAATCAAACGCTTCTTTTTCTGTAGCGAAATTTTTCGCCAATTCAGCAGAAAGGATTTTCCCTTTTCCTACTTCGAATTTTGCAACTACTTTATAAGAAGACGTAGCGTTAAATTGTTCAACTTCACGCTCCCGCTCTACTACCAATCGAACGGCTACAGATTGCACACGTCCAGCAGAAAGGCCTGTTTTAATTTTTTTCCAAAGAACTGGAGAAATTTCGAAGCCTACCAAACGGTCTAGTATACGTCTCGCTTGTTGCGCATTTACAAGATCAATATCAATGCTACGTGGTTTTGTGATCGCTTCAAGAATAGCTTTTTTTGTAATTTCAGTAAATACTATCCTTTTTATTTTTGTATCTGAAAGTTCTAAAACCTCTTTTAAATGCCATGAAATAGCTTCCCCCTCACGGTCGGAGTCAGTTGCTAACCAAACAGTTTGCGCTTGATTGGAAATTTTCCTCAATTCATTAATAACATCTTTTTTATCCTCCGATATTTCGTATCTGGGTTTAAATCCATTGTTTACATCAATCGCACCATCACCTTTTCCAAGGTCGCGTATGTGTCCATAACTAGATTTTACAATGTAATCTGCGCCTAGATACCCCTCAATAGTTTTGGCTTTTGCTGGGGACTCTACTATAACAAGATTTTTCGACATGACTGAGTATCAATTTATTTGGAATATAGTTTCCAAAGATGAATATTATTTCGCTTTAATCTGCAAATGTAGATAATTTATGGGTTAATAATATGATAATTGTTCAAGTCATTACTTTATATTTGTGTTTCAATTACTAAAAAATAAAAAACATGCCCAAAACGCTCATTTTTATGCGCCATGCAAAATCAGAACAGTCTGTTCAAGGACTAAAAGATTTTGATCGACCATTGAATAATGTAGGTCTGAGTGACGCGCCTAGAATGGGTAGAAAACTACTAGAGATAGGCGTTAAACCCGATTTCGTAATTTCCAGTCCTGCATTAAGAGCCAAAACAACAGCAGAATGCGTATCCGAACAATTAAGTTACGACATCGATGCAATACAATACGACCAGGAAATATACGAAGCCTCGGTACGCTCTTTATTAGCTGTAATAAATAATTTAGAAGATAACCATAATTGTGTACTTGTTTTTGGACATAATCCCACCCATACTTACTTAGCAGAATACTTAACAAAAGAAGCCATTGGAAATATTCCTACTGGTGGTGCTGTGGGTATCGATTTCGAATTCGATTCTTGGAAACTCGTTTCAGAAGGCACAGGGAAAATGATATGGTTTGAATATCCTAAAAAATTGCAAGAGTAATTAACTTAAATTGGTTATATCCTAAAGCTTACTGATTGCGAATAAATTTATCGAATAAGTGGGAGGTTAAGAGTTAAAACTATAAATTACAATATTTTAACTCTTAACTTATCACCAACTTATCAATCACGAAACTTTAGAGTAGAGTCAATTAATTCTATTCCAATCTATTTCAGCACCCTCTTTATCTTAAACACAGTTGATTTACCCCAATGCGTTGTCTTATTATAATCATCAATACAGACACCTCTGGATACGCAGTGAATAATCTTCGGCTTACTCCCTTTCTCTGCTATGTACATTGCCACGTGATAGGTAGAAGTATTTCCAAAAAATATCAAATCTCCCTTTTCAATATTTTCCATTTGCACCTCTTCTCCTAGTTTCGCAATCATATTGGCATCGCGAGGCAATTTTTCTCCATATTTCTTAAATACATACCCAATAAATCCTGAACAATCAAAAACGTCTGGCCCAGCCTTTCCATATTTATAACGCTTTCCTACTTGTGTTGATGCAAAGTGAATAACACTATCAATTTTTTCAGCATCGGGTTTTAAAACAATTAACTGAGTAATTTTGGGTGTAGGATTTACATTTTGCAAAACATCAAAAAGTTCATGATACAGTTCACTGGTATCTTTAAATGAGCGGGCGATAATTCTCTCTAAAGCCTTTGCTTCTTTTATTTTATTGGTATAATATTTTATTTCAGATTGCTTGTGAGCAACGGATAAGAATGTATTAAATTTCAAATTCCCTTTATTGAAAAATTTAGACTTTTTATCGTACAGAACGCCTTTCGCTGCAATAGTTGCCGCTGCTAAAACTGTTTTATAAAAATTAACCGATTTACTATTTACCTTCTTATAGGTACACAACGATTTATAAAAATACAATTCAGGATTTTTTTTATTTACAGCCAACAAGAGCGAAGTATCACAAAGCCTTAATGCACTGGAATATTTTTGGGAACTGTAATCACTACGAATTTTTTCAAGGTTCTTGTTTTGAGCCTGAAGGAAATTTACGTAAAGTAAACAAAACAATAATAGCGTATTTCTCATAACACGTTCCGCTTTATCCTATAACCTGTTTTAAAAACGATGCGCTCATAAAAATATTGTTTGATTTTCAGGATGTACATTACAGCTATTCGCTTTCATATATAGTGAAGAAAAACATGAGCGAAAGCTTATGAAACAGTCTTAAATAATTTTTCAAGATGGTGGTATTCTATATGGTATTCTTTTTTCACCGTTTCTATTTTATCCAAACTAGTTTTTTTATCATTTTTTTGTTCTGATTTAACGCCTACCAACATAATGTTTTTTCGAGTATGTTCGTTGGAAATAAATTCAAAAATTTTTGTTTGGTACTCATGTTCTTCTAAAATTAATGCTCTTATAGTATCCGTCACCATTTCAAATTGACGTTCTTTAAAAATACCAAATTTCAACAAAGGATTTTCCTGTTCAATACCTTTCACTTGTTGTCGAATCTGTTTATGGCAACAAGGAGCACAGATAATTAAACCAGCGTTCGATACAATTCCTTTGTATATAGCATCGTCTGTGGCAGTATCGCATGCATGGAGTGCGATTAAAATATCGATCCTGTTGTCATGGTATTCTTCAATAGGCTTACAGATAAATTGGAGCGATTCAAAACCACAAAGCTTTGCTGTATCGTTGCAATATTCTACCAAATCAGGACGCAATTCAATTCCAGTAACCGATACATTCAAGTTCAATTTATTTTTCAGATAATCGTATAACGCAAAAGTAAGATACCCTTTGCCCGAACCCATGTCTACGATGTTTATTTGCTCAGGCAAGGTTGCAGAAGTTACAAGACCTTCTATTATTTCCAGGTATTTATTTATCTGGCGGTACTTGTCAGCCATTGTGGGAATGAGCTTCCCTTCGTTATCATTTATTCCTAATAATGTTAAATAATGATCTTTTTCTGTGGCACGTTTCATTTTAGCCCGATCGTGACTAAGCGACTGTGGTTCTTTATGACTAGGTTTTTGTTTTAGTAAAATGCTTGTTCCTTTTTTAGAGATTTGTAAACTATAATCTTCTGTAGTTGTAAAAAGTATAGCGAAGAAAAAACTGTCTTGCAATAAAGATTCTATTTCCAATAGCCCGTCTTCTACGGATTTATTTTTCACCTGATCGTTGGTTTTATTTCTATAGGTAAAGGAAAGCTGTACTTGGTTTTTAATAAGAATAGGTCGAATATAAACATTTTGCAAAACTGCATGCTCAGTTCTAGGCTTGCTCAATGTCATTTTCACAAACGAACCTGAAGAGAGGGCATTTTTTAAGTATTCGATTAGTTCTTTTAATTCTTTCATCATCTTCATTGTGAAATAAAGTGCGGATACACAATTATTATTTCAACAGTACAAATATAGTTTAAGTTCTGTATTTATCTTATCATTTCTAATAGCCCATTGTGCTACAATGCTCACAAAGGCAATACTAATAATATCCCTGCTTCAAATATTCGATCAGCATATCTTCATTTTCAAATATCCCTTGAAGCATGCTTTGTTCTTGCTTAATATGTTTTTTAAGGTAGTTTTTCTCTGATTTAAAAAACTGCTCAAGAGATTTTTCGCTATGCATTGGAATGCCTTGAGAACTGTTCATTATTTCCAAATGCTGATTTTCCAAATCTGCTGCTTGCTTTTTTAGAATCGCATTATAATTACGCAAATCACCATCGTTTATTGTTTCTTCAACAATACCGTATTTCGCTTGTAATATCAGCAACGTCAACATATCCTTGGTTTCGTAAGCGAGCGTAACTTCTTTAATAGCTTCTGTTTTTATAATTTTCTTTTCTTCGTCCATTTCCTTATCAGGATGCAAATGCTTCACCAAAGAAGTATAAACGGAGCGAATAGATTTGCTTAACTTATCTTGCAGCGCTTCAGCCTTATTAGCAATAGCGTCACCTTCTGTTGCCTTTTGTTTAGAAGAATATTTTTGATAATCAGCTTCCTCCGCAATTTTTGCTCTTATCTTTTCTACTACCGCTGGATCATTCAAGTCGGCGGACTCACCCTCTTCTAGCGTAATACCATAATGCTCCCATAAATAGTCGCGAGCAGCGTCTTCTTGGTGTTCCTTCTGTTCTTCTTTTATATTTTCAATACTCGTTCCGCTATGATGCGCAAAAATAGACATGATTTCATTTTCCTGATCCGCATCAAAATAAAAACTAGTAAGCAGTTCGTTTACTCTTTCCAAAACTTCGTTACTCAGTCTTGTTTTAAGTCTTTTTGCGATCGTAATACGATTGTAAGCCCAATCCAGTGAACGTACCTGGCTCAATTTAACATCCCGCAATTGGTTCATCAACGGCAAAACTTGTTCGTTTTTCAGTTGTGAAAATTTTGAAGTCAATTGCTTTTTTTCTTCGATCAACTTTTTCAAAATTTCAATTCTTTCCAACAGCTTATGGAACTGCTTTTGTTCTTTAGAAGTTTGAGGCGCATCAGAAGCAGAAGAAATGGTAGATTTTTGAAGCATTAAATTGGTATTTTCTATATACAAATTTAACACTTTTAGGAAGAGCAAAAAAATAAGTTTATAAATACCTTGTGGCATAACATTTATGTTGTATGATTAATGCACAACATAAATATTATGCCACATGATTAGTATGCAATGTCAAGTATACCTAATTGCTTTAAAATACTTTTGGTAAATGCTTTTCGATCTTGTGCAAACTTATCGGAAAATTTGGCAGAGTCAGCCCTAAGTCTTGTGGCAAAAAAGTATACATTTCCTTTAGTCTCAATGTAACCTACCCACCATCCAATAGACTGGTCGGCAAGGATGCCCATTCCTGTTTTAGCTCTTATCACATAATTTGCACCAACTTCCGTCACCATAATCTTCTTCACAATAGATATCGTTCTTTTTGAGAAAGGAAGATTTCCTGCGTATAAATTTTTTAGAAAATTAATTTGTTCGATAGGGCTGATCTTGAAAGCTCCGAAATTCCAGAAGTCAACTCCTTCTTCTGAAAAATCCTGATTTCCATAACCACAGCGCTTTAAATAATATTTATATTTTTCTCTACCCACTCTTTTGGCTATCTCCAGATGAACCCATACAGCAGACTTATCAAAAGCTTCTGCCAAACTTATATTCTTGTAAATATCTGGTCTATACCCATAATGGACAGTATCTACATTTTGAATTCCAACCCATTTAATTAATTGCTTTTCATCTTTGATAATACCCGTTTCCAATGCTATCAATGAATTGATAATTTTAAAAGTAGACGCCGGCAAGGTTCCGATCTTACTGTCATTCTCATCACTATAAATCCAAAGATCTTTCTCAAGATCATAAACGGTAATACTTCCTTTTACATTATAATCCTTAAATGTTTTTTCAAAACGAGTTTGAGAATATAACGACAAAGGTAGTAGCAACAGAACTGTAATATATAATTTCATCGGTATTCGTATTTATTTTTTTTTAAAATGCTCTCTCATCTTAAGCTTACCAGAAGTATACTATTTATAAAATTAACAAAAATAATTGTACCTATATTCTTTTTTCAATTCTTCCCTTTGCTTTTTTGTCAGGGCGTTTACCACTTGTTCATAAGAATGATCAACCCAGTTTAAAAATAGGTTATCAGGAATAGAATCATCCAAGAGTATGCTGTTCCAGTGTTTTTTATTCATGTGAAAACCAGGAATTACAGCATCGTATCTTTCATGTAATAAAACAGCTTCTTCTAGATCACATTTTAAATTAACGCTTTCAAAGCTATCTAAAGAAGTAATAGCAAAAAATTTACCCATTACTTTGAAAACAAGATGTTCTGGCCCAAAAGGAAGTTCTTCGATGACTCCTTTTTTGGAAAGACAATATTCCCGAAAATCTTCAATATTCATTTAAAAAAGGATGATATATTATCGTATAAAAGTTTTATAAATAATAATTACAATTCCAATAAGTAATCCTACAATAGAGATTTTATTGCTCCAGTGCATCATCTTTATATTTATATTAGTAGGACGGTTAGGATCTTTCTTTCTGAAATAATACCCAAATACATCTCCTAATTTAAAATAATCTTTTATGTTCATGCTCTACTAGTTATGAGTGTGAATTATTAGGTATGAATTAAAAACTCAT
>JAYTHK010000360.1:0-2666 GCA_043732665.1 Cytophagales bacterium
TATTATTTCTTTGCTTCCATCGGTACTTTCTCCATCAATTACAATGTATTCATAATCGCTAAAGCTTTGTTTAAATACACTATCGAAGGTTTCTTGCAAACCGATTTTGTTGTTAAAATTTATTGTAATGATGGAGAGTTTGATCATTAGTGATAAAAAGAGTACTTAATGTATTAAGGATTTATTATTCAAAAAAACTATTAACTACTTCGATCACGATTTTTGCTTCTACTTTTGTTGTAGCATATGAAATTGGTAAACTTAATGTTGTTGAATGTATTTGTTCACTAATTGGTAAACTTAGCATATTAAAATAATCGGTATAGCCTAGTTGTTTATTTGGAGGTACTGGGTAATGGATCTCAGTTTGAATTCCTTGTTGTAATAAATAAGCCTTTAACTCGTCTCTATTTTTAATACGAATATTATAAATATGATAAACATGAAAGCCATCCTGAATTTCTATTGGTTTAACTACTTTATTTGTTAAGGAAGAATTATATAGTTTTGCCAATTCCCTTTTATGCTGGATAATTTTATTTAAACTAGGAAGTTTTATATTTAAAAAAGCAGCTTGTAATTCATCTAGCCTAGAGTTAAATCCTTTGTATTTATTGTAATATTTTTTTTCTGAACCGTAGTTACGAAGTGCTTTTAGTTTTTCATAAATTCTTTCATCAGAAGTGATAATAGCACCTGCATCTCCCAATGCGCCCAAATTTTTAGTTGGATAAAAACTATAGGCTCCAATTTTGCCAAATGTACCAGCCATTTTCCCTTTGAACATTGAACCATGAGCCTGAGCGCAATCTTCAATAATTTCAAGATTATATTTTTTTGCTAAGCTGCAAATTTCATCCATTTGTGCAATTTGTCCGTATAAATGCACAACCATTATTGCCTTAGTTTTAGTAGAAATTTTTTCCTCGATTAAAGAAGTATTTAAATTATAAGATTTTATGCAAGGCTCTACTAATATCGGTATATGGCCAGCATTAATAATAGAAAGAATAGTAGCTATATACGTATTTGATGGCACAATTATTTCTGATTTTTCAGGGAATTCATAAACTTTCAATCCTAACGCTAAAGCATCAAGGCCATTTGCAACTCCTATACAATATTTTGCCCCGCAGTATGCAGCAAAGTTCTCTTCAAAATCCTTTACTTCCTTTCCTAATATATACCAGCCATTGCTTAAAAAATTATTAAATTTCTCCTTAAACATGTCTTCAAATTCCAGATTGAGTTTTTGAAGATTTTCGTACGATACAGTATTATTATTTGTAGGGCTCATAAATATAATCTTCAGGATCAAAAAATTCAGAAGCAAGAACCAATAAAAATGCGTCCTCTGTAAATTGCGCCATAGAGTGATAATCTTGTGGAAATAAAACGAGACATTTATCCGGCGAATTAAGCACAAACTCCTCGTTTATCCGGCCATCATTATTATAAATAACGCAGCTGCCTGCAATGCATATAGCAGCCTGAATGGTCTTGTGATGTCTATGATTTCCTCTAACCGAATCATCAACACCATAAATATAAAACACCCTTTTAATTTCAAAAGGTAAAACATTTTCTATTACAGTCAGAGATCCTCTTTTTTCTAAAAAAGAGGTAAGGTTAATTAATTCCGGCATTAATTTTAATTAAAATTCGTTTTATGATATTGGGCATTTTTGTAAAGTTTAAATTTATTAGGATTTTATTCATCAAATTAAAATAAACAAAGTTCTCCTTAAATATTCTTGCGCTTGTATTATTCAAATGATTATGACGTGTAGATTGATCCGACATTAGAGCCAAAGACTTATTGTACTGACTTATTTTATTCCAATATAATAAATAAAGGTTTCCTATAATATTTTTAGACTTTACTCTGTATATATTTAAGCCATTTGCAGCCCAGTTTTTATTAAAAAATTTAAAATGATGAAAATGATAAAATATCATTCGCTCATTATTTGAATAAAACTTATTGTCTCTTTCTGTAATCTTATAGTTGTTCAGATTCCATGGTGCTATACCACTAACATTATCATCTAACACTTTTAATTTAAAGGGATATAATTCAGGCCAGTTGTCTAAATATTTCTGATCTGCAAAACGATTGTTTTTTTTGTCAAATTCATCCCCGCACCAATCAATGCACTGCGTACGCCAATACTGTAAACATTTGATTCCTATTTCATCATTTTTGAATATCTGAAAGCTTACATTATAAATCCCATATTCAATTAATTCCTTTATTTCTTCAGAAAATTTATGTGGCGTTATTATAATTGAATATTCATCTAAATAATTAAATAACCGTTTTGGCGAATCCAAAAAAAGTACGTCTGCATCTAAAGTACAAATATGTGAAAGGTTATATTTTTTTAAAATATATAATGGTAAGCAAGGGCTAAGTGTAAAATAATACTCAATATTACTCCTTGTAATTTTACTTCTTTTCAATTCGTAATCAGTTTCTTCTAATTCACTTAATGAAAGTGATTTAATTTCAGGATAACTGGAATTATTTTGAAAATATTTAAATGTAAACTCATCCAAGCATAAAATATATAGTTCAAATTTAGGACAATGCTCTTTTAGCGAATCATAAAGTGTAAGCCCTCTTGATAAGTAATTTTTATCGAAATAGGTAGTAAAGTGCAACA
>JAYTHK010000361.1:0-2665 GCA_043732665.1 Cytophagales bacterium
TTTCGACTAGATGAAAATATTGGAGTGTATGCCTGGCATTGTAATCATCATTTGGCGCATATCACAACATTAAAAACCAATAAAGGTTGGTAAAGAATCAATTTTTTTAGATGGAATTTCCTTCCATTTAAAAAAATTGGGACGCCAATATTCCAGTAACATACTCTTTCAATTCAGGAAAAAATTGACGAAAATCCTCCTCTAAAAAAACATATTCTTTTTGCAATACCTCCACTCCTTTTTCCATATTAGAATCGAACTTTGCTCTTCGTGACATACCCTCAAAGGAACGTTGCATTCCATAAAATGTACTATAATTATAAAGCCAATTATCCTTTTTCATATATGGAAAAAAATATTGGACATCTTTTGGCATAATTTCTATTTCGTCTTGAATGATAGCGTAAATAGACAATGTAAATTCTTTTAAAGAGTCTTCAGAATAATCGTTCCAATGGAAAGCCAAAAAGTGATCGTAATAAATATCGGACACTACAGGTGAATATTTTCCAAAATAAGGTCGGAGGCGAACTCTGGTTTGAGCCACTATGGGATGCTGATCTGTAAAAGTATCGATTTTTCTGTGCAGAAGAATCCCATCTATAATCCCTTGTCGGTATTCTTTGTATTCTTTGCCCTTAACAGCATCGGCTATAAAATTGCCTATAATCAGGTCTTTAGAACCTCCCGACAAATAAGCATGCGCAAGAAAATTCACTCTTGAGTTTCTTCAGATTTTAGTTTTGGAAATGTTTTGTAAAGAAGAACACCTAAAGTACATTCAATATAAGGTTTTACTTCTGTAGAATTTGCAACTCCATAGTTTACGCCTCCAGTACTTTGACTATACATAACCCCTCCCATAATATGCGCATACATCCTTTTCGCAAAATAGGTTTTAAGGCCTGTAGCGACAACTCCAGTGTAGGTCGTTCTTTTGTATTCATTTTGAGGGTCATAGGCGTTAATAGTAGGAACGGGGAATTTCGTATCGTACAAGTATCCATAAGCTCCGTAAACAGAGGCTGTCCAATAGAGATTGTAATACACTGGAGAAATTCTCAATAACTCTTGTGTGATACCTACCGAGTTGTATCTATAATTAGGCATTATTCTCAACGTAGTACCTTTGTAACTCAAGTCCAACGACGCCATAGGTTTTTCTTTCCAAATCATTAACCCAACACAAGCTCCTATGTTAATTTTTCTTTTTGCGGGAGTAGATACTTGGGCAAACGATGAGAACGATAATAAAAAAAGTCCCACTATAATGATTACTTTAGGCATAATTATCTTTATTTATAAACTTAAAATTACACTTTTTGATGATTTTATAATAACAAATCATCAAAGATTTTCTATGACAAAATTATGATTGGTATAAATACAAATATCTGCTGCTATAGTCAGTGATTCTCTTACAATATCTTCGGCAGACAGTTGAGGAGCATGTCTTTTCAAGGCAATGGCAGCCGACTGAGCATACATACTTCCTGATCCGATGGAGGCTATTTGGTTATCCGGCTCCAGTACATCGCCTGTTCCTGAAATTATTAAAAGTTCTTCCTTGGAAGCCGTAATGAGCATAGCTTCCAACTTACTCAAATAGCGATCTGTTCTCCAATCTTTGGCTAGTTCGATAGCCGCTCGTTTCATATTGCCACCAAAAGCATTTAACTTTTCTTCAAATCGATCGAGTAAGGTAAATGCATCGGCAGTAGAACCTGCAAAACCTACTACTATTTTGCCATCCGACAGTTTACGAATTTTTTTAACATTACTTTTTGCTATAGTGCTTCCCATCGTAGCCTGTCCGTCTGCTCCTATCGCTACTTTACCGTTGTGCACCACAGCCAATACCGTAGTTGCTTTTATTTTCGGAAACTCGTTGTTCATTATTATTGTTCATTATTTTACTAATCCGAAAGGACCACTATTGTCTAATAAATAATAAGGCCTGTAGTAAACACAAGCCTTATTTAACTTAAGCTAATATTCTAATCGGATCTTCTAACAAAGATTTAAGTGTTTGAAGGAATGCAGCTCCTATAGCGCCATCCACAACTCTATGATCGCAAGACAGTGTTACCTTCATTACGTTACCGGGAACGATCTGACCATTTTTCACAACAGCAGTTTGTTTAATTCCTCCTACAGCCAAAATACACGAATCTGGAGAATTGATGATAGCCGTAAATTCGTCTATACCAAACATACCAAGGTTTGAAATAGTGAAAGTATTACCTGCCCAATCGGCTGGAGTCAATTGTTTGCTTTTCGCTTTTACAGCAAATTCTTTCACTTCCATACCTATATGCGAAAGTGATTTATTGTCTGCAAATCTTATTACTGGTACAAGAAGACCTTCTTCCACTGCCATTGCCACTCCAATATGTATGTGATGATTGTAACGAATTTTATCACCCAACCAAGAAGAATTTACTTTGGGATGTTTTCTCAATGCCGCTGCTGTAGCTTTAATAACCATATCGTTAAACGATATTTTTATTGGCGCAACTTCATTTATACTTGTTCTTGCTTCCATCGCCTTATCCATATTAATCTCCATTACGAGATAAAAATGTGGGGCAGTATAAAGGCTTTCGCCTAAACGTTTTGCAATTGTTTTTCTCATCTGAGAAACGGGCACTTCATCGTAACCTTC
>JAYTHK010000362.1:0-23955 GCA_043732665.1 Cytophagales bacterium
TTTTCGACTATAAGTAGAAAAATTTGATGGAGTATTTTTTGAGTTCTGTGAAATTTATCTTCTAAATGTGAAAGTGTGCACTGTTTTCATATAATAAATTGGCAATATCTTCATGAATATTTGAGGAATACATGATTACAATCAACTCTTCTAATTTAGATTTCCTTTTATTTCTGAAAGACACTCAAACGGTATTTCTACGATGGAGATACACAAAGATGTTTCGTATTAGAAGCATATTTAATTACTTTTAATTCAAAATATCTATTCGATGAAATCTTTGCGCCGTTGACATGATACTAAAGTCAAATGCCTGGCCCGTGTTGACTTTCTTTCTAAATAACTAATAAACTTTCTTAATTGATCGATATTAGTCAAAATTAAAAATTGAATTTTTCAAAAAAAACACTACACAAAAAAGCCGAATTAGGTAAAGACTTACCAAATTCGGCTCAAAATTGCATTTCGTAGACTGGAGGGTCAGATTATCGAACTTTTTCATACCTAATTTGGTAACTATGAGATAATTGGTTTTTCTTATTTTGTTATTTAAAGTAATTTTAAACAACGAACTTTAAAAGTACTTTTTCGTATATTTGAATTATCCAATCAAATCAGCTAACATACCGGTCTTAAAATATGAAAAAAATAAATCTTATTGCAGTTTTAGTATTGGGAATTATGAAAGTTGCGTTCGCACAAGACAGCTTATACTACTGGCGATGCCAATCGTTCCCTAATGGGCGTGGTCAATGGGAAATCTTATCTTCTAAGATTGACAACGATACATTGGTAGATATTGTAACTTTATATACATCTAAAACTTTTAGTGTTTCAAAAGGAAAAGGGAACGGACAGTTTTTAAATAAAGTAAACTTCCCTCTTTCATACAGTCCCTTAGGAGCAAAACTAACAAGTGTAAATGCAGATACATCTACGGACTTAGTCGCGTTAACCTATTCCATAAATACACTAGGTTATGTTGACAGTGTTTTTTTGGAAGTACATACGAATCTAAATGGCCTATTTTCAATGAGCCAGAAGTTATTTCTTTACAAAGATGTTACATTCTCTCTACTCGGTGATTTTGAACTTTTTGATTTCAACAACGATGGCAAAAAAGATATTTGTGTGATTTTGAACGACCAGCTTTTTACTTTATTAAATGTGAACGGTACTTTTACAGTAAAGTCAACTTATACATCTTCAGATAAACTGACAGGGAATATAATACCAGGCAATTTCGATACGGATCCAAACATAGAATTAATCATCACTACACAGACTTCAATTAGTACTTATCCTTACATACTTTACAGCATTACTAAACTTGAAGCCGATGCTAATTTAAATTGGTACATTGTAGGTACGCAAGCCCTTCCTGATTATGGCGAGCCATTGGCCAACGACTACGACAAAAATAATGTAGACGATCTTATGCTAAAATGTTCTCAATCCATCTATACCTATAGTAACGATGGTAGTTTTAATTTTACACAGATCTCTCAAATAACGACGGGAGATGATGGCAGGTTTAACCTGGATTATTTTTCTAACGATGGTATTCTGGATTTTATTGAATTTAGCCACGACAGTAAAAGCATCAAAATACATAATGGAACTACTTCAGGTGGTTTCTCAGCAGCGACAGATAGTGTGAATCTGAAATACGTTTCCTACTGCTACACCTATAGTGATTTCAACGGCGATGGACGAAAAGATCTTGCCGTCTTACACCCTTCAGACAGTTTATTCTCTATCTTTCTACGAAACACTAACGCTACTTTTATAGATTACAAATGGTATACGATCGATGATTATTGCTGCAGTGATATGGAAGCAAATGATTTCGACGGTGACGGGATCAAAGATCTAACCTTCTTATCCGGGAGTGTTACTCAGAATTCCCCCCACACTACTAGCGATGTCTATTTTTTAAAAGGATTAAAAAATGGAAATTTCAGAGACGATAAAGATCTTTTAATTGCCAATAACACTGGCGATTTTGCCTTAGACATTAGCCTAAGTGATTTAAATAACGATGGAAACAAGGATGTAATTTGTGTAAAAGAGGGAACCATCGCAATTGTAGCGAAAGATATCCTCGATAAATATTCTGTAAAATTTGATTCCGGATTTTTTTTAGATAATAATAAAAGAGCTTACCCTGGAGATTTTGATAAGGATGGTTATAACGATCTGTTAGTAGCGAATAATAACTCTACGTCAGAAACTCTTTTATTTTACGGTACCGGTCACTACAATAATTTTATTGTGGAGTATACTTCTGTAGGAGATCTTGAAAAATTTGAAGGAGCGTTCGGTCTTAATGATTTAAACAAAGATGGCTTCGACGATATTATTTCTTCTTATGGAGTAAATCATCTGGCCGTTTGTTATGGAAATGCCTCTCGTACACTTACTCGAACGGATCTTTTTGATATAGATCTTGGCTTCATCTTAGACCTTCAAGTACTTGATGTAAATGGAGACGGCCACAATGATATGGTAGTATTATCACAAGGTATACCAGGTCCAAACTATGTAACCACTATTCTCAACGACGGTGCAAATAATTTTTCGCCTCACCAAAAAATATACGTAGATTATTGTGGAAGCAAATTCAGAATAGCTGATATGAACAACGATTCAAAATTAGACATTGTTCTATCCAATAACATAGAACTTATGATCATGATGGGTTTGAACAACGGTGAATTTGCTTTGGCCAAACCTGTTACACTAGACAATACTCTTTTTTTAAATAATGGTCATCCCTATCAAAAAGGTTTTGTAGTAGAAGATTTTAATCAGGACGGTAGAGAGGATATTGCAGTAGCTACTGTGTTTGAAGGCTTAGTTATCTATTATAATATGAATGTAAATGGATTTGCTCAAACCGGAGGGCAGGTGACTGCCACGAAAGATCCTTTAACTTCTAAGATTGCTGAAATTTTCAACGTCAGTATTTATCCAAATCCAACTACTGGAAATTTTTCCGTCTCAAGTGCAAGGAACGAAGAGATATCAATACTAAAAATATACAGTGTAGAAAGAGAAGTAATGACATTGACTAACCAAAATATCCTTGAAATTGATCTGACCTCTTATCAATCTGGTATTTATTATGTAGTAGGTTATTCACAAAATAATACAAAGCTTTTTTCTACAAAAATAATTAAAACTGAATGACAGTTAGAGTAATAAAACCAACCTATAATTGCCACTGGAAGATTTTTTGCTCTAGTCTGTGGCTGTAACTTTTATTTAAAATATACAATATCTTTATTCAAAGGTACCTTCAAATTCTCATTGGTATTTCTACGATGAAGTTGTCGAGATATATGTTTCTAATAAGAAACTTTGAAGATTTAGCAAGTTTTACCATTATAAATACATTAATAGATTAGATATTTTATTCTCCAATGCAGATATACTGCAGGGGCATTTCTACGATGAAGATACAGTAATGTGTTTCCAATAAGAAACATCGAATAATCCGTTGGTTTTCAAAGCTATAAAAGACCTTTATTAAAAGAGTCATTCCTTTAAATGGATGTTTAAATTTTCCTACTGATTCTTCTCACTATTTTGTGTAACAATTCTTACACTATAGTCCTTAAGAACTCATAAACTTTCTTAATTGATATTAGTCAAAATGAAAAATTGAAATTTCAAACAAAAAAAGAATACACAAAAAAACCGAATTAGGTAAAGATTTACCAAATTCGGCTCAAAATTGCATTTAGTAGACTGGAGGGTCAAATTATCGAACTTTTTCATACCAAATTTACTAACTATGAGGTAGTTGATTTTTTGACTTTTGTTATTTGAAATAATTCTAAACAAGTTTATCAGTAATCATAAGAACAAAGTAAATGCGTTCAATTGTATTCTTAATTATTTTTTATCATCAAACCAAATAGTTAATAAACAAACATTTTCAACTATCGAAATAGAGTATAGTGTATTCATTGAATAATCTTTCCAAAGGGTTTCACTCAATTGAACAAATCCGAAATTTTGCACCATTTTAATCATAGAATTTGCATGAGATGATGGTTCCATAATTTTCCAAGTATCACAAATTTCAACAACATTAGGTTGAGTAATAAAATAGAAGGTATAGATTTGATTGTCTTCTAATTTGTATGTAATGTATTTATCACCATCTTTAGTTATCCCATTTTCGTATTTATATCCATACTCACTAATAATTTGGGAACGAGTTTGACCGGGTTGAGAAAACGCATATAAATTTAATAATAGAAAAAAAAATAACAATACATTTTTTTTGTTTTCCATAGTTATTCGATTATTAAATTTATATCAAAAATTAATGATTTATAGTACTTAAACTAATAGATATTTTCTCTAAAGTTTGAAGAAATTATAGGGCTTTCTCTAAAATTTATGATACTTATCCTTTTAACTAAATAACTTTTTCATAATCATACTTCTTGTATTTGCTAATTTTTTCCTTTTCTTTTTCCAATTCAATAAGCTCATTTTTGATTTGAATTTTAAGCCAAATATCAGGAGGTGTATGAAAGAAATAGGCAAATTTCATTGCTAGATCAGTATTAAATTTACGTTCACCGGAAATATATTTTTTCAAATTGCCGTCTGTTGTATCTATAGATTGAGCAAATCTCTTTAGCGTAAGATTCAACGTTTTTAAATATATATTTAGAAACCGTTCTAGAGTTAGAATATCTTTTTTATCAATACCACTATTCTCAATATATTCCTCCATCTGATATTGAATCGAAAGTATTTCATTTCTCAATATTCTTTCGGGAGTCCTTTTGCTTGATTCACTTTTAACTAAGGCTTTCACCTTCGCTAGAGTTTCATCACTCCATTCGTTAGAATCATTATCACCAATTTCAATATTAAAATTGGTGATTTTATCTTTTTTTACATTAGCCATGTCAATCAAATTTTGAAGTGGAACTATTTGTAAGTTTATACAAAATATTATTTACGATTTAAATATTTACTAATTAACTTTTCGCCTGCTTCATCCATTATTAGTAAAGTTGGATTTGCCACCGTTTTATCTACAACAACAGCATTATATTTTTCACAATAAATTTCTAATAATTTCTTTCTACGCACTTTGCTTGATTCTGCCACAGTTAGAGCTAATATACCTCGATAATCTCCCTTACCTTTAATTAAACTTTGTTTGAATGCAAATGCTATTAAACAGCCTGCTACATAATCGTACTTTCTAACATTTCCTTGATTGTGTGGCGCAATTTCAAGATACGCTATATTTGGTATTATCTTATCTTTCATTTCGAAAACCAAACATCCTTCTACTACATTGGGTGTCTGTTCGCTTACTAATACGTATGTATTAGCATTAGGTAGTTTGCAATGTTTATTAAAATTAAATCTCCAACCATCATGCATTGATGGCATTTCCTTTTGATCACCAAGCCTTATCGTGGCACCTACTACATTTTCAGTTTTGACTTCTAATATCTTTACATTCATTCAATATAGATGATTACTCTACAAATATATAGAAAATTATACAAATTGTATAATTAATATGCGAAAAAATATACAAAATGTATAAATACATAACTATTTAATTACTAATGATCTATAAATAATACTTTGGCCGCCATTCGCCCAACCTACAACAGAACCCATAGTGTAATAACCGACAGGAAAAACTTATTAATTGATATTAACCAAAATGAAAAATTGAATTTTCCAACAAAAAAACAATACACAAAAAAGCCGAATTTGGCAGAGATTTACCAAATTCGGCTCAAAATTACCAAATTTTACTTGTAGCGGGGGCAGGACTCGAACCTACGACCTTTGGGTTATGAGCCCAACGAGCTACCAACTGCTCCACCCCGCGATATACCTTGTTAAATTTACAAGTTCTGGGTCATTTAACTCCAGCTTTTAAGCAACTTTAACTATCGAGGGTGCAAAGGTAATAGATAATTCAACTAAAAACAACTACCTTTGTGATTCTTTTTAAAAGAATGTCGGAAATAAGTACACATAAGGCTGGATTTGTAAGCATCATTGGAAAACCAAACGTAGGGAAGTCTACGCTCATGAATGCTATGGTGGGGGAAAAACTTTCCATTATCACTTCCAAAGCACAAACCACACGCCACCGTATCATGGGAATCCTGAACGGTGAAGATTTTCAAATCGTATACTCTGATACGCCTGGCATCATCGAGCCTAAATACGAATTGCACAAATCGATGATGCGTTTTGTAAACGTATCGCTGGAAGATGCAGACATCATCTTATTTGTGACAGACATCTATGAAAAGTACGACGAAGAAGATGTACTAAAGAAACTAAAGAAAATCGACCATATTCCTATCTATCTAATAATTAACAAAATAGATATGGCAAAACAAGAAGAGGTGGACGAAAAAATTCTTTACTGGAAAGAAAAATTAACGAATATCAAGGAAATAATTCCTGTTTCGGCCAAGCAGAAATTTAACACCGATAAGATCTTTAACATTATCAAAGAAACTATTCCGGTACATCCTCCTTATTACGACAAGGAAAATATTACCGACAAGTCGGAACGCTTCTTCGCTTCAGAAATTATCCGAGAGAAAATCTTTCTAAATTATAAAAAGGAAATCCCATATAGCGCCGAAGTCGTGATTATGTCTTTCAAAGAAGAGGCTAAAATTATTCGAATCGGGGCGGAAATATATGTGGAGCGTGACAGCCAGAAAGGCATCATCATCGGACCAAAAGGAATGGCGCTAAAAAAAGTAGCCACCGAAGCTCGGATCGATATGGAAGCATTTTTCGGCAAAAAGGTATTTCTGGAAACATTCGTAAAAGTAGAACCCGACTGGCGCAGCAAAGAAAAGAAGCTGGATCGATTTGGGTATAACAACATATAAATTGAAAGTTTAGAAAAAGAGTTTAAAGTTTAACACTGTTTTAAACTTTAAACTCTTTAACAAAAAACATGGCAAACATAGTAGCAATAGTAGGAAGACCAAACGTGGGAAAATCCACGCTCTTCAACAGATTAGTGGGGGAACGCAACGCCATTATGGACGATCAAAGCGGTGTAACCCGCGACAGACACTACGGTCATGCCGAGTGGTGTGGTAAATTTTTCACTGTCATCGATACGGGTGGATACGTGCACGGTTCGGACGATATCTTTGAACGTCAGATTCAGGAGCAAGTAGAATTGGCAATGGAAGAGGCGAATATAATTTTATTTGTTGTAGATGCGCATACTGGCCTTCACCATTTAGACGAAGAGTTTGCTAATAGAATGAGAAGGTCTAAAAAACCAGTATTCTTGATTCTTAATAAAGCAGATAACTTCAACCGCGCTCAAATGGCGGGAGAGTTTTACGCACTGGGCATGGGCGATGTTTATCCTATTTCTTCTCAAAACGGTTCTGGTACTGGAGAGTTGCTTGATGCGATGATCAAACATTTTCCCGATGCTGGAATTGAAGATCCTGATGCGGGTATTCCCCGAATTGCGATTTTGGGTAGACCAAACTCTGGAAAATCTTCTTTTGTAAATGTGCTTTTGGGCAAAACCCGTAGTATCGTTACAGACATAGCCGGTACTACAAGAGATGCTGTAGACGCACGCTACAATACTTTCGGACAGGAATTTATTTTGACCGATACCGCAGGGCTTCGTAAAAAACCAAAGGTGACGGAAGACATCGAATTTTACTCAACCATGCGTTCTATAAAAGCATTAGAGAATTCTGACGTTTGTGTCGTTATGATCGATGCGGAACGTGGCCTTGAGGCGCAAGATATGACCATTATAGGAATGGCGGAAGAGAAGAGAAAAGGGATTGTGATTTTGGTGAACAAATGGGATCTTATCGAAAAAGATACTTCTACCGCCAAAAAATTTGAAGACGGCATCAAAGAGAAAATTCAGCCGCTTACCTATATTCCAATCATGTTTATTTCTGTATTGAATAAGCAACGTGTCTTTCAAGCCGTTGAATTAATCATAAAAGTTTACGACAACATGAATAAGAAAGTCCCTACTTCTGTGCTGAACGATAAAATGCTTCCAGAAATAGCGAAATATCCACCACCAGCATTGAAAGGAAAGTATCTAAATATAAAATACATCACACAACTTCCTACCAACAGTGTCACGTTTGCATTCTTTTGCAATTTACCGCAATACATCAAAGATCCTTACAAAGGCTACCTTGAGAATAGGATTCGACAACATTTTGACTTTTCGGGAGTTCCGATAAATATCATTTGTAAGGCAAAATAATAGGAAGTTTTATTTTTTTAAGCAAAATATTGGAGAAATACATTCAATAAGGCTCTAGCGTGTTGATTTTAATGTAAAAACATAAAATATTTATATAATAAGCGTCTAAATCTAAAAAAAATACGTAACTTTGTTTTGCTAAAATCTAAAAAAAATAAACATTATTATGAAAAATTTATTCGCATTTGCAATCGTTGCTTGTTCATTGGTTCTAGTTTCTTGTGGAGAGAAATCTGCTACAGTTACTAAAGATACTGTTGTTGTTATTGCTCCAGTTGATTCAGTTGTTGTTGTTGATACAACTCCAGTTGTTGCTCCAGTTGATTCAGTTAAAAAAGAAGAAGTTAAAAAATAATTTCTTTCTTCGAAAAGATTAAAAAGTCCTGCTTATTGCAGGACTTTTTTTGTTTACACCTATATTTACTTCTCCTTTAAGCTCTTGGAAATATACATAACTGACTAACGAATGAAAACTTCTAACAAAGTACTTACAAAAGAACAACTTGCCGCCATTTTGCCAAAATGGAAAACGGAAGGTAAGATTGTTTTTACCAACGGCTGTTTCGATATTCTTCATTTAGGTCACGTAGATTATTTGGAAAAAGCTCGAAATCTTGGTCAAAAATTGATCGTTGGTCTTAACACAGACGCCTCTGTTCAAAGGCTAAAAGGATCCGACCGACCTATTTGCGATGAAAGTTCGCGTGCACGAGTAATGGCTTCGCTAGAATTTGTAGATGCTGTCGTCTTATTTGACGAAGAAACTCCTTTAGAACTTATAAACTTTATAAAACCTGACATTTTGGTAAAAGGCAACGACTATACTGTCTCATCCATCGTTGGTGCAGAGGTTGTATTGAAAAACGGAGGTTCGGTAGAAACAGTTCCACTTGTGAACGGTTATTCTACTACCAATCTTATAAAGAAAATACAACAACTAAAGTAGCACAAGTTTGGTATAGCTTAAATTTTTTACCGGATATGGCAGTATAACCATTTTAAAAATGAAAATTTTAAAACGAATCATGATAATAGCACTAATTGTTATAGGAGTAATAACACTGATGATCTTCTTTTTTTACAGAAAGCAGTTTTTGGTAAGAAGCCCGACGGAGCCCGATTGGAGCGCATAAAAAAATCACCGAATTACATTGACGGTATTTTTCAATATCCTGAAAATACACCTTTGATGACCAAAGACGCTTCTTATTTAAAAATGATACAGCTTCAGTTTACTAAAGACGAAGCCCGCGAACCTATAAAACCATTGACTTCTATAAAGACAGACCTAAAAAAACCTCCTTTAAGTAACTTTGTAATTACATGGTTCGGACATTCTTCTTATCTCATTCAGCTGGAAGGAAAAAACATATTGGTTGACCCTGTTTTTGGAAAAGCAGCTTCTCCCGTAGCGTTTTCTGGGGCGAAAAGATTTCCTGGTACAGAGGTTTATTCGCTGGAAGACATGCCGCCATTAGATGCCGTCATTTTCTCACACGATCATTATGACCACCTCGATTACGAAGTTGTTTCAAACCTCAACGCCTCCTCTGTAAAATTTTATATGCCGTTAGGCGCCGGTGCGCATCTTGAAAAATGGGGAATTGATACAAGTAGAATTGTAGAACTTGACTGGTGGGAAAAAGCAGAGATCGCTCCAGGTTTTATTCTTACTGCTACTCCTGCAAGGCACTTCTCTGGCAGAGGGTTAACTGATCGAGGAAAAACGCTTTGGACTTCTTATGTATTGCAAACCGATAGCACTAAAATCTACATAGGTGGCGATTCGGGCTATGTACCACACTTTAAAGAAATAGGAGAAAAATATGGCCCATTTGATATCACGATATTGGAATGCGGACAGTACCATACTTATTGGCCACTCATTCACATGATGCCAGAAGAAACAATACAAGCGCATTTAGATCTGAAAGGAAAAGTATTATTTCCTGTACATTGGGGCAAATTCGCATTGGCCTTCCACCCTTGGCGCGAACCAATCGAAAGGTTACTTGCGGAAGCAAAAGCGAAATCCGTGAACGTAACGACGCCCTTAATCGGGGAACAAATTTTACCTGAAACTCGTTTGCCTGACACAAAGTGGTGGAGATAACCATACTTTGAGTCCTAGTTATAGAAATAATATTTTTTCTGATTAAAACCCAATACAATTTTACTAAGCCATTTTTCTTCTTTTTATATTATGTAAAAATTACTATCTTTATCATTCAAATCAGTAGCCATAGTAAACATGTATTATTTCACTCAGCGAGTTTCGTCCCTCTTGTTATTGGTATGTGTATGTACTTTAATCCCCTTTGAGTTAAAAGCAAAGGACGGTAATGCTTACATGCCTTTGGTCTTTAGAGAAAACGCTGGTCAGTGGGATAAATCAATACTATTCAAAGGCAGTTCTTCTTCCGCTAATGTATTTTTTACCAAAAGCGGAATGGTAATAGCGCATACGCGAAACAAAAAAGCTTCGGCTTCAGAAAAAGAAAACAACATAGAAAATCTGTACTGGAAAATTAATTTCGAAGGGGCTTCGGAAAAGACAACTATACGACCTGCATCCGCTGCCAGCAGCTATACGAACTACTTAATTGGAACACCTGACAAACACCGCACAAATATTCCCGATTACAAAGAGCTTCGTTACGAAGCTATTTACAAAGGAATAGATCTCCATTATTACGCATACAACGGCGAACTAAAATACGATTTCATTCTTTCGCCAGAGGCAAACATAGAAGACATTCGTTTGAATGCAGAAAGTATAAATAATATGTCCATCAATGAAAATGGAGAACTGGAAATTACACACGATTGGGGAACGGTACTGGAAAAGAAACCTTATTCCTACCAGGAAATAGAAGGAGAGAAAGTAGAGGTAGACATTCGTTATGAAATCAAAAAGAAAAATACGTATGGTTATAAAGTATATGGAAAATACGATCCCACAAAAAAAATAATCATTGATCCGCTTACGATTATGTGGGCAACGTATGTAGGCGGAAATAATCCAAACATTAGCGGTATACAATATGACATAGCTGTAGATCCTGCAGGATATACTTATGGGACAGGTTACTACCCTGCTTCCTTTCCTACTTCCTCAAATGCCTTCAATCCTTATTTTAAAGGAGGTAAAGGAGATGTCTTTGTTTATAAAATGGATAAGAATGGAAGTAATTTAATATACTCCACCTATGTAGGAGGAAACGACGACGACGAAGGAATGGCTATTGTCGTTAATGGGAATGGCGAAGCTTATGTTGCTGGATATACATTTACTGAACCAAGCGGTTTTCCTACAACAAAAATATTTGGAACCATGGTTTCCAGCAGCAATGCTTTTGTGTTTAAATTGAACAGCGCTGGTAATGCTTTAGTCTACTCTGTTCTAATGGGCGGCAACGACCAGGAATCTGCGCTAGACCTCGCGCTGAATAGCAAAGGAGAAGTAATTGTAGTGGGAGAAACTAAATCCTACTTTTTCCCAATGGCTTCCGCAGGTTATCATACTACTTACAACGGAGGCATATACGACGGTTTTTACGTAAAGCTAAATAATGCAGGTAATGCGATGCTCGCTTCTGGATTTTTAGGTGGTGCGAACGAAGACCGAGCAACAGGAGTAGCAGTAGATTCCCTAGACAATATATATATAACGGGTTATACAGAATCCCCTAATTTCCCAACAAGTGCAGGAGCTTATGACAATTCGTACAATGGAAATTTAGATGTTGTTGTGCTAAAATTTAACAGTGCAGGGACAGCCCTTCAATATTCTACTTTTATAGGAGGTTTTTATGACGATGCTGCGAGAGCAATAGATGTAACGCCAAAAGGAGAAGCAGTTATTACCGGTTATACCTTTTCAACTGATTATCCCAAAACAGATGGGAGTAGTTATAAAGGATTGCAAGATGTAATTCTCACCCGCTTAAATACGAGTGGCTCTAACTTCATTTATTCAAAAACATTGGGAGGAAGTAAAAGTGATATCGGTACTTCTTTACTGGTAGACTCCTATAAAAATGTTTATTTGGTTGGGATGTCTCAATCTACCGATTCCAAAGATTTTGGAAAACCCTATGCAAAAGTTACAAAAAAAGGAACTACTGTAAATATACTCAATGGTAATTATAATGTTTTTCTTAATATGTTTTGCGATCAAGGAACTACTTACGAAAGTGTAGTAATCGGTGGTACTCAGGACGACTACTATACTGCTTCCATAAGTGCAAAAAACAAATCCAAGGTTTGTGATGTTACCGTTGGCTTCACTACTAATTCTAATGACTTAGCCACTTCACCAGGTGCATACCAAGAAAACAAGCCTGACGGGGGTATAGTAAATGATCAACCAGCCTTATATAAGATTCAAATCCAAGTAGAAATCGATGATGGTACAACTAAAATTATCAAAGTATGCGGTCCTCAAACGCGTTATCTATGTGATACGCTTTTACAGAATTTCTATTGTAACCCACCAGCTTTAACTACGAAGAACTGTCATAATTATACTTTCCCGTTTCCTCCGAATCAGAATGCACTAATTATACGCGATATGTATATCAAATACAGTACATATACCTCACCAGAGAAATGTTCCACTTATACCACACAATACCATTATGATTACATAGATACCACAAAAGCCCATATCACTCCTGTTTCAATATGTATCGGAAAAACTACTGCGTTGAATGCTGTAGTGGACTTACATCCCAATGTACCACCACCTATAGATCCAGAGTTAGGATTATCTTTTCTATGGTCTACAGGAAGTATAGAGAGTCAAACAACAATAAATGCTCCTGGGAAATATTGGCTAAGAACTAGCAATGTTTGTGGTTTTCCCTTTTCTGATACAATTATTGTAAAAGCAATAGACAAACCCTCCGTTGATCTTGGTCCAGATAAAACATTATGTTTCCCAGGAACTACAGTCCTTAACGCATTAAATGCGAATGATACGATTCCCACCACTTACCAATGGACTCCTTTAAATCAAACTTTGGATACGATCTCTGTATACAAGCCTGGCAACTATTGTGTTGCTAAAACGAATCAATGTGGGACAGCAAACGATTGTATTAACATAAATGGTGTCTATGCTCCGAAAGTTACTCTTGGCAACGATACCAGCCTTTGTAATGGTGCACCTATTACATTAGATGCAGGAAATGTCGGCGCTACTTATTTATGGTCTCCAGGAGGACAAACGAGTCAAACAATTTCTGTATCTGCTGCGGGTTCATATTCTGTCGTAGTAACAAATTCATGCGGTAAAGGCAGCGATCAGATCAACGTTACACTTGTTGCTACTCCTCCGAATGTAAATCTCGGTGCAGATCTTTTACTTTGTAGCCCTGGAAGTTTACCGCATACTTTAGACGCAGGAAATCCTGGATCGAATTATTATTGGTCTACAGGTTCACACAATGAAACGATTTCCGTTTCCACAGGAGGATACTATTTTGTTACGGTCACAAATGGTTGTGGCATAGACCGCGACACCATTACGATTACGACTGCCCCAGCGCTCGGGCTTAACCTTGGACCAGATACTATTTTGTGCGGCCCTGCGGCTCTTCTATTAAATGCTAGAAATACGGGTTCAACTTTCCTTTGGAGTCCCGGAGGACAAACAACGCAGACAAAAACAGTGAGTACTTCGGGCAATTATTCGGTTACGGTTACCAACGCTTGCGGAACTGCTTCGGATAACATTAATGTAACCATACAATCCGGATTACCAATCGTAAATCTTGGCACTGACAAATCAATTTGTACGGGCACAGCTACACTCTTGAATGCTGGCACTGCTGTGGGGCAAACCTACCTTTGGTCTACGGGAGCCACCAATTCCTCTATTTCGGTAAATCTTCCAAATACCTATTGGGTCGATGTAACCAACGCCTGTGTTACGAAACGTGATAGTATAACATTATCAAACGGATTGCCTTCCTATACCCTTGGCCCAGATCGTTATGTTTGCGCGCCTGCTAACATAAGTTTAAGCGCTGCTGGCGCGGGAACTGTTTATCACTGGTCAACATCCTCCTCTAATGCTTATATTACCGTTTCTACAACAGGCTTCTATTGGGTAGATGTATTTAATGCTTGTGGCGTTGTAAGAGATTCTATCTTTGTTTCAATTGGTTCGGGAAACCCAACGGTTAATTTGGGTCCTGACCAAACTCAGTGTTCCTCTTTTTCTACTTTACTAGATGCAGGAAATCCTGGAGCTACTTACCTATGGTCGCCGGGAGGACAGACTACGCAAACAATTACCGTAAGTGCGGGAGGACAATACAGCGTTAAAGTTACCAACGGCTGTGGTGCGAGCAGCGATACGATTTTAATAAAATCACAACTTATAAATATACTTGGTCCTGACATTTCTATTTGCCAAAATGCAATTGTTATATTAAATGCTGGAAATCCAGGAGCTACTTATTTATGGTCACCTGGGGGACAAGTAAGTCAGACGATTAGTGTAAATACATCTAGCAACTATGGCGTAACAGTTACCAACGCCTGTGGAAGTATTTCCAATAGTATTAACGTAGGAATCACAGCATCCGCACCAGCGGTAAATCTTGGTCCTGACAAACGTGTATGTGCTCCGGCTTCTGTTCTATTAGATGCAGGCAATGTTGGCGCTACTTATTTCTGGTCAACAGGTGCTACCACTAAAACTATTTCTGTTTTTTCTACCGGAAAGTATTTTGTAAAGGTAAGTAACGCTTGTGGTATAAGTTCTGATACCATACAAGTGATCGTAGATACAGGAGTTCCTGTAGTAAATCTCGGTGCAGATCAAATACTTTGTAAACCCGTATTTCTTATAGTAGATGCTGGAGTTGGTGCTGTTTCTTATAGTTGGAGTACAGGTGCTGTTTCCAGAAAAATCAATGTCACAACTTCTGGAAATTATTCTGTTACAGTAACCAATACTTGCGGCAATGCCTCTGACAATATTCTTATAACAGCAGTCACAGCTCCTTCTGTTTCCTTAAAAGACACAGGTTCTTGTAACAGCCCTATAACACTTAATGCCCGAAATGCTGGATCAAGTTATTTCTGGTCTCCCGGAGGGCAAGTCAGTCAAACGATCTCAGCGTCTGTGAGTGGTCCTTATACTTTAAACATAACGAATGCTTGTGGGTTATTTTCGAAAGGCATTCAAGTAGTCATTAACACCGCTGCACCTTCTTTCGATCTGGGTGCGGACACCAATTTATGTACTCCTGCCGGACTGCTTTTGAATGCAGGTATTCAGCCTGGAGGGAAATTTTTATGGTCGCCAAATGGAGATACCACTCAGACTTTATTAGTGAAACATGCTGGGAGTTACTCGGCTACTGTCGTTAATTATTGCGGCTCTTCATCAGACAGTATTTTAATATCCGCAAACCCTATTGCTGTAAATGCCAGATTTGACGATACGATATGTATTGGCAGCAGTGTTCGACTTTACACGGATTCCTTGATGGGATATACTTATAACTGGTCGCCCGTTAGTAGTTTGAAAAACCCATTTACACCTTCTCCTATCGCCAGACCTATTAAGAATACCGTGTATTACATAAACACCTCAAATGGGACTTGTAATAATATTGACAGCGTAAACATAGTGGTAGAGAATCCAGCAAGTCCTGACATACATATACTGCCTATTTCTGCAGAAGGGTATGTACCACTAAAAATTACGTTCAACGATCAAAATAATGTTGGAATATCTTATGTATGGAATTTTGACGATGGCGACACTTCTATTTTAAAAAACCCAACACATACTTTTACTACGGAGAACTATTTTCACGTTCACCTCATTGCTATTAGTGATAAGGGTTGTAAGTCCTATGATTCAATTAACATAAAAGCATTCACCCTGTTTATTCCCAATTTGATTACACCTAACGGAGATGGCAGAAATGACCGTTGGGAACTTACCAAGCTGCATGAATTAATTTATGTAGAAATCTACAATCGCTGGGGAGAGAGAGTATATGTACAAGATGGTTATACAGATCAATGGGATGGAGCGAATCTTTCCGATGGCATCTATTATTACCTTGTAAAAGATCAGCTCTATGATAAATCTTATAAAGGTTGGGTGGAGATTTTAAGAAATGGTGAGCAGAAATAAGAGGAACGTTACTTTTTTATGCTAAATATATAAGTATCGTTGCTCGCACCCGCCAAGTCAATAATAGACGTCAACTTAAGAACCATATAACTGTCTACATTGTTTTTGGTTACTTTTGTAAAAAGAATATCTCCTTGCTGCAAATTACGGATAGTATCTACTTTTACTCCTGAAGAATAGGTATTCACTGCAGAAGCAGAAGTGGCATGAGTATAATCATATCCGTTAAACCGAACAAATTTACCTCCGGCAGGAGAAACCCAAGAGCGAGCCAGAGAGTCCGAGCTGTCATACTTTCCATCATTTTGAACATCTCTTACAGAAACAGGAGTACTGCTGGAATATTCTGCAATCCTATTGATGAGATTGTAACTATCTTGTTGCCCTGATTTTTTAGAGTAAAAAACATTTCCAGAATATTCGGTTAAAGAATCATTATTAACAAAGACATTTATTCTTCTAGCTCCTGATAGTAGAGTGCCATTTTTATTCGTAAAATTAAAATAGAGATCCATTGTATACGCAGTAGCTTGAATAGGTATTTTGTATTCGCAATTCAAACTAAAACCTTGCCTTCCACTAAGTGTTGAATCAAGAATGGTTTGACTAAATGTCCCTGATTTCTTATATGAAATGGTAAGATTCGATAATCCTGCTGGGTCATTTGCTGCAACAGTAAACGTCACCACTTCTCCCATCGGATAATTTAAAACAATATTTGCTGGTGTAATAAAAAGTACTGAGGACGTATCCTTGTTTTTTTTACACCCGAAAAAAAAGATGCTTGTCAATACCGATAGAAGAAAAATACTTCTTTTCATATAAGATTAATCCAAACTGTTTACTATTTAATTTCTATTTTTACAGGTCTTGTAGGTTCTGCTTTTTTAAGTCTTATTTTAACCGCTTTTGCTCTTATCGTAATTGTTTCTTTTCTTCCAAAAGGCATTATTTGCGATTGGATTTTATAAGAAACTGGAATTAGATAATCAGCATCAGGCTGCGACGCTAAGGCATCGTAAAGAGCATTGTTTATACCTCGTTTATTCAGGTTGACACTGACTGGGGAACCAATAATATTAGAAGCAAATATCCCTCTGTGGTTTCTTCTTCCTCCTATTGGAATAATTCCAAATAAATAGGTTTGAGTAGAAGTCCCGGTTACATCACCAATATATTCCAAATCATCATAATTGAAAATTACTTGAGTATTTATAGAAGAAACAGGCATTGCATTTTTCCTTACAATACACGAAGAGACCAATGAAACTATAACGACTACATAAATAAATAAATGTTTTCTCATGATTTTATTATTTGAAATAAATATTTAGTAATAATCGAAGGTTGTTGTTTGTATCAATGTTAGACGAACCTGTTTTCAATTTTGAATAAGAATTGGCATCAGGATTTCCAAGCGCATCAGTACTTTGGGTATAATAATTGTTTGTTCTTGCTCCAAGTGGATCATTGACCCCTTCTATTACATGTGTTTTACCGCCTAAGTTCCATATTCCCATTACACCATATTCAATACCTAATGATATTGGAAGATCAAGAATAAATATATTTAGCCCTACAACACCTCCAACCCCGAGTTGAGGCGTATTGGTTCTTTTGTCGGTATGATTGTAAAATCCATCTGCATAATCCTGATTGTTTACTGTTCTATTCCTATTCAATCCCAAATACAAATCACCTCCAAAATAGATATCGAAAAAATTAGAATAACTAAAGTGTCTTTCGATACCAGGCATAATAGCATACGTACTAACATTTTGCTTTAACGTCACCGCTGTTATCGACATACCCGTAAGAGAAGTATCTACAGGTCCGCCAGAATGAGTAGACTGTTTTGATACACGCAGTCCAGCTCTTATCGCGGTTCTATCGCTTATAAAATATTTAGCGTTTATAAGATTCCCCTTTTGGAGTAGATTGTATTTCGAAAAAAGGTTGCCTTCGGTGTCGTTAAGGTTAAGTCCATAGTTAAGCACTTTGGTGCCCTTTTCAGGCCTATTGCCCATTTTGTAAATTGTTGCATCGTCCATACGCTCTGTGAGCGCCTGTGCTTTCATAACATGACTATATAAACCTAGCATAGCAGATAGGAGAATAATTTTTTTCATTTCAAATCTATTTTAAAATAACGGTTGAAAACAATACTCTTTAGTTAAGAGCGTTAAACAAACTTATTAATTTATCTTCACTTAAACAAAAGGAATTTTTCTGGCATAATTCAAACAACCCATTTGTATTATGAAATTCATTATCTTTGGTAGAAGGATAACAGATAAGACAACCTCCTTCTGCCACAGAGAAATGGGCAAACAGCCTTATTTTATTATAACGACTTAAAACCCATAGCATGAACTGGAACAAATTGGAGTCAATAGAAACGCTACAAACAATAAATGAACTTTCTGAAACAACTACTGTTCTAATTTTTAAACACAGTACAAGTTGTTCTATTAGTACTATGGCATTAGGCAGGTTAGAACGGAATTGGAAAGAATCTGAAATGCAAAACATCAAACCCTACTATTTAGATTTAATTGCCCATAGAGCTATATCTAATCGTATCGCTGAATTGTACCACATTCCCCATGAATCACCACAGGCATTATTAATCCATAAAGGCAAATGTATTTACGATGCTTCTCATACAGACATTTCTTATAATGATCTGAAAGGGAAATAAGCATTGGTGGGCTTTGTAGTTTAATGCTTATTTCAAAGGCATGTAGCTTGGAGTAATGTAATTAGATTCTCTTTTCTCAATAAAGGAAATTAGAATTGATTTGGGAAGAATTTTGTTTTTGAATTTGGCATTTTAGGACTAAGGGCGAATAGACCAGATGATCCTACCAAAAAAGTAACCCAACGAAAAACATTACCTAAGGTAGCGCTTCTCGTTGGGTTACTTTTTAATTAGTAAATTAAAAAAAACAGGTTGCCTCGCCCACCAGCAGAAGCAAACTATTAGCTGTAAAAAAATTACCTTTTAATAAATTTCTTCGTGAATTTATTTCCGTCTTTGTTCACCAGCAATGTATACATACCAGCACTTAAAGAGGACACATCAATCATATCAGAGTTAATAGAAGTAGTTACAACTTCTACTCCAATTGAATTTATTATTCTTGCACTACCACCAAGAAGACTAGTAGTGGAAATAAATCTCAACTCTCCATCTAGTGGATTTGGATAAATTTCAACACCGCTTCCTAAATCGTAGTTAGAAGTAACATCCATTGTTGCTGTGGCATCAAACTGGGCAACTCTAGCACCACTAGCAACGCTTGTGATCGTAAACCAATTAATATTCCAACCACCTGTCTGAGCAAAAATGCCAACATTATAAGTACCCGCCGTTACATTGATCGTTTGGTTTATTGTAGTCCAGGTCTGCCATCCTCCAGTAGCGGGGATAGTTGCTGCTCCAAGTTGAATAGAACCTGCATTCAAATCCATAGACAATTGACCACCACTAACACTTGCGACTCTGTATTGCACCGTATAAGCGCCTGTAGTAGGAAAGTTTATAGTGTAATAAGACATCCAATCTCCAGTATCAATCCAACCCACATCTAAGGTCCCTCCTACATCCGTAGTAGTTTCCGTTTGTTCGACTAACATATTATTATAGGCCTCTGCTTGTATCAGAACGCTGTATGCAGTTGCTGCTTTTACCACTACATTTGTAGAAGAGGAAACGCTTACTCCACCCAAATTATCAGTAGCTTTCGAAGTAATAGAATAAATACCCGCACTTACATTATTCCATGTAACGCTGAAGGGGGACGCTGTGGAAGTTCCAATTAAATTGGTACCGTTATAAAAATCCACTTTGCTTACAGATCCATTTGCATCTGATGTCGCTACATTAAACGTAATAGCAGCAGGTGCATTAAAAGCAGCATTGTTTGCAGGAGACGTTATGCTTATTGAAGGTAAAGCATTTGAGTAAAGTTGGCTTTGTGGCACTACCTCTCTGGCTTGCAAAAGACTTGACCATTCCATTTTACAGTTCGCTCCTCCGTTGTCTTCGAAATATTCTACTCTAATATCATATTTCTGGCCACTGGTCAATAAAATAGTACCGGTGTATTCTGTACCCCAATCATCTATCCATTTGTCAATCACCAACTGATTATTAATCCATAATCTTCTTCCATTATCCGTATTCAAATAGAAGGTATAAATACCTGAATACCTTGGTTCGATTTGACCTGTCCATCTTGCCGAAAATTGATCTGAATTTACACTCGCATTAGGAGATCCTGTTCCCCAGTCAAAATTAATCGTTGCATCTTTTCTGGAATAAACAGGAGTGTCAAAATTCATCCCGTTAAAGTAGTTTGCTGTTAAGCCATCGCCATTACCATTTGCTCCTACTGGCGCAACCAATCCCCACATACCACAGGTTTGGTTGTTATTGGTATACTGCTGAACATTGGCTCCATTAACGGTACTTGCACCCGCCACTTCCACTAATTTACCACTGTGTTTTGGAATAAGTTTATAATATCCATCACCAGTTGGGAACACTATGAATTGTTGGTTAGGTGTGCCATTATAAGTCCATTGTTGAACATTGGCTCCATCGGCAGTGCTGATTGCACTAACGTCCATTGATTTCATACTTTGCGTAGCCAATATCTGATAAGTACCGTCACCTAAATGGTTAAACTGAAATTGCTGATTCGCTCCTCCATTAAATCCTACTTGAGAAATATTAGCACCATCGGCAGTACTAATTCCCCATACATCCATATACAATCCACTGTTTCTATTTTGAAGAAAGTAAATGCCTGCAAGGTTCGTAGCACCATTGGTTCGTACTTGTATAGAACTTGTAATGTCATTCCAGCCAATACCAACAAGACAGCTGTTAGCGGAAGTAATAACAGTTGATGAACCCGTAAAATTATTTCCATCGTATAAAATAACTTTATACCCCTCTGTTACTTTTAAAGAAGAAACATCATTGTCTAATACCCCAAGTGCATTCAATTGCGCTGTAGTATAATCACCAACTGCAAGTGGCGCAGAATAGCCACCGTAGTTGCAATCCTTATAAACATTCACTAAGCCATTACAAGTACTTGGCGTAAATGAAACAGCATCAGAACTAATTCCATTTGCAACAACGACAAGCGAATAAGTGGCATAAGGCAAACCAGCAGGCAATGTGAATTGCGCACTAGAAGCCGCACTTCCCGTCTGCACGCCAGTGCTATTCCATTTGTAGGTACGTGCATAATATACGTTACTTCCATTCTTAAGTCTTACGATTGGATAGTTCGAACCCATTTGCCAGTCGTCGCCATATCCAGCTCCTTTTGAAATACCATTAAATAGTGTTCCAGAAATAGTATAAGAAGATCCTCCACAATCATTAGCTAAAATTTGACTAACAGAAGGTTTCCCAACTGAAAGAGGAGAACCCATTGGTGTATAGATGTAGTATTGGGTATTTCCCTGAGTAGAGAACAGAACTGTTCCATCAGGAAGATCCAACATAGTAGTTACAAAGGTAGCGTAATTGCCGCCGTCTGGAGAACCTACTTGCGTAAAGCTGTTATTTTGGTAGTTAAATTCATAAAAAGAAGTAGGCGCAGGAAAATGATTTGCTGAAGTTGGCTGTGGTGAAAGTGAACAAAGAATTTTACCGTTCACCAACATAGCAGCTGCAGCATCTGGAGCTCCATATCCATTAGGAATAGCAGGTCCAGCGGACCAGTTTCCTGGATTAGTATTTCCAGAAGGAGTATAATAAGCAGTACTTCCTGTAGCTCCAATAAAAAAGGCACGCCCATCAGGCAGCATAAAACTAGCTCCTGATTCCGATCCATAAGCATCATATAAATCTACTGGAAGACCAGCATCTGGAATCCATCTGTTTAAAGAAGGAATATATCGTTCAGAATTTCTACTGCTGATATCCACTAAAAGAATACTGTTGTCTGGCAACTTTAGCCAGGCTGATTCGTCATGATTACCAGCAGAGCTCGGACCTGTAGAATAAGCGTTAGTAGATGGATCAAAAATGATTGTTCCCGTACACCAGCCACCAGTCACCGCATCCGTGCCTAAGTATCCGTGTAATACTCTTCCGTCAGGTAAAATTTCTGTATTTGCATCTGACATGGACTTTCCTCCATTTGCAACGCCGATCCAACTATTGGTCAGAGGATTATAAACTTCTCCCTGAGATCCACCAGCGCCGTATTCTCCACCACCTACATAAACCCTTCCGTCTTGCAGCACCTGACTTCCGAAATACAAACGATCGTTTTGCATCGAAGCCAATGGACTCCATGTTCCATTTACATAACTTCCATGAATATCTGGAGTAAGTCTCATCCAAACATTGCCAGAACCACCTCCAGCATTGCTTTTGGCCATCACGGTACCATCACTAAGAAGTAATGCAAGTCCTCCACTACCATTAGGTGCTTGATTCGAAACTGTTGTCCAGGTTCCTTGCGCATTACTTTGTGCACTCAAAAAGACAAGCAGCAGAGGCAGCAGATAGCTTAAATATTTTTTAGTGTTAAATATTTTTTTCAAGTAAGAATTATAATTTGTTTTCATAGGCATAATAGTTTGTTTTTAGCAACAGTTTAATAAAATCATTAACAATAAAAATTCAAAACAGTAAGTATTTCATTTCTTTAATATTATAGTAATAAAGAAACAGGTTGCCTCGCCCACCAGCAAGAGCAACCTGTCTAGGTAGAAAAAAATTACCTTTTAATAAATTTCTTAGTAAATTTATTACCGTCTTTATTAACCAACAACGTATACATTCCTGAATTTAATGCCGAAACATCAATCATATCAGAAGTGATAGAAGTGCTAAGAACTTCGGTACCTGTAGAGTTTATAATTTTTGCTGTACCACCTGTAAGGTCAATAGTACCTGAAATAAATCTTAATTCACCTTCAATTGGATTAGGATAGATTCCAATATTATTTCCCAAATTATAATTATCAGTAACTATATTGTCTGACGAAGCAGCACTGGACACATCTACTCTAGCACCGTTTGTTTTTGTAATGCTAAACCAGTTGATGTTCCACCCACCAGCTTGTGCGTATATACCTAAATTGTATGTACCTGCATTTACATTTACGGTCTGTGATACCGTCGTCCAGTTCTGCCATCCACCAGTAGCGGGGATATTCACCGTTCCTAATTGGATCGATCCTGCATTTAAGTCCATCGAAAGTTTACTGCCACTTACACTCGCTACTCTGTATTGTATTGTATAAGTTCCTGAAGTAGGGAACGTAATGCTGTTGTATGCCATCCAGTCTCCTGCATCAATGTATCCAACATCTGAACCACCACCTGCATCCGTTGTACCTTCTATTTGCACTCCTAACATTGCACTATAATTTTCTGCTTGTATCGTTGTACTGAAAGCAGGAACTGCAGGGATTAATTTCCATTGTCCAGAAGATTGTCCATTGTCGGTCCATTGCTGCACAA
>JAYTHK010000363.1:0-2660 GCA_043732665.1 Cytophagales bacterium
GATATTATTAACTCGAAAAACGATGCCATTTATGTAATGAGATTCGGTGGTGATAAATTTGTGAATTTAGTTTTTGAAAATATTACGATTGACGGAACAGGAAAAGAATATCCTTACAACGATGGCAAGAACGTCAATGGAAATGGCGAAAGAGGTTATGGTATATGGTTTAGATACAAACCTAAAGGTACTGCCACGTATTGCAATTTGGTTATCAAAAACAGAGGAGGAAACGTGAAAGAAGATATTGGTAAAACAGAGATTGGAACTATAGAATGGAAAGAAGTTACTGGGTGTGTAAAACCTCCTCAGAAATAGTCCAATAAAACCTCTGTCTTCCTTATATGTAAGGACTAGAAAAAAGTTTAGTGAAATACTTTTCACTAAACTTTTTTTTGTAACTTAAAATTCAGAACTCATAATTTAAAATTCCTAAAACGATGACCATCGAAGAAGCTCAAAAGACAGTAGACAACTGGATAAACACAATTGGAGTGCGGTATTACAGCGAACTCACTAATATGGCTATACTAACAGAAGAAGTAGGTGAAGTTGCCCGCATTATGGCTCGCAAATACGGCGATCAATCGTTTAAAGAATCTGATAAAGAAGTAAATTTAGCAGATGAAATGGCAGATGTATTATTTGTACTTATATGCCTTGCCAACCAAACAGGCATTGACCTAACCGATGCGTTGAAAAAAAACCTTGATAAAAAAACAGCACGAGACAAAGATCGACATGCAGGGAATGAGAAGTTGAAAGAGTAATTCTGAATGTTAAATTATGAATTATTTTTCGTACATTTTTAATCCATACTAATCCCGTCTTGCTAGCAAGTTTCTTCCTGAATGACCGAAGTGGTTAGTAGTCATTCAGGAGGAAATTCGCTACCGGAAAATATGAAAATGATTAGATTACTCTAAATTATATGAATTCGAAATGAGCCTATGTGTTTAATTTACTAATCCTTAAAATTACTTACTACTCTTTTCTATAAAAATACGCACAAAGCCCACCAGCCATGGCACCGTAGAAATGGGATTGCCAAGAAACCCCAGCTTGCCCAGGAAACATCCCCCCTGCAATACTTCCATATACCAATGCTACTACAATAGCCAATACTAATGCTTTAAATTGAGCTCTAAAAAGTCCACTAAAAAATATAAAACTGGCAAAGCCATAAATTAATCCACTCGCCCCAATATGACTGGCATTATCTCCTACAATCCATACACATAATCCCGAGACAAGATAGATCCAAAAGAAAATTTCAAACGCTATATTTCGGTAAAAATTAAAGGTAAGAATGCCCAAAATGAGCAGCGGTACAGAATTAGAGAAAAGGTGCACTAGACTAATATGAATAAGAGGTCCTGTAATAATGCCCAAAAGACCTATGGCAGTTCTAGGAACGATTCCAAAGGCGCTAAAATCCAGACGAAAAAAAATTTCAATTCCTTTTATAAGCCAAAGCAAGCCTACGAAAAGGAAGGGATAAAGCATGCTATCGGATACTTTTGTTTTATTTGTCAATTAAATAAAATGTAAATTTCTTCGTTATACTAACGGAAAAATAGTAGATTAGTTTATATAAATGCTCGATTTATGAAAAAAGTCACACTCGTTTATTTGCTTTCAATAATACTCCTTTCAGGCTCTGCTGTTTCTGAAGGTTTCTCTACCCCTCCCAAAAAGAAAAATAGTCTTGAAAAAAGGATGAAGAAACAGAACAAGAAAAAGAAGAAAAAAGGCGATACTACTTGTCCTAAAATTGACTGCTAATTTTCTAGATAATTTTTGACATTAGAATTTGAAAAATAAAATTCTAATGTCAAAAATCTACCCTCCAAAATCTATTGGTGTCTTTTCTCCAACACCCCAATCACCTCGTCAAGGTCAATGTTTTTGTGTTCTAACAATACAAGATAGTGGAATATCAAATCTGCGGCTTCGCCTAAAAATAGATCTTTGTTATCGTCTTTTGCTTCAATCACCAATTCTATAGCCTCCTCTCCTACTTTTTGCGCTACTTTATTGACTCCTTTTTCAAAAAGAGAGCTTGTATAAGATTTTTCTGTAGGATTGTTTTTTCGATCACGGATTACTTTTTTAAGATGTGTTAAGAACGTCGTTTTATCTTCGTTCTTTTCCGACCAACAAGTATCTGCTCCCGTATGGCAAGTTGGACCTGCAGGAACTACTTTTATCAGGAGGGAATCTCCATCGCAATCGAGGAGTATTTCTTTTACTTCTAAATAATTCTTAGACTCTTCTCCTTTTGTCCAAAGTCTCTGCTTGCTTCGGCTAAAAAAAGTAACACGGCCCTCTTTTTGAGTTTTTTCAAACGCTTCCTTATTCATATAACCCAACATCAATACTTTATTCGTATTAACATCTTGAATTACGACAGGCACTAGTCCATCTGATTTTGTAAAATCAATATTCATTGTTCTAAATTTATTTAGGCGTCAAAGGTAAGAATTTTATAACAGCATAGCGAAATTCTACCTATTCAATGTATTTATAGTAGATTTTGAAGAATTTATTATAAATTTATAAAAAAACGATGTGTATTGTAACAAATATTTCTTAAATTCGTTTCTTAAATAATTGAATTCTTAAACTTAATTATATTATGAAAATTACATACGTTATTC
>JAYTHK010000364.1:0-2652 GCA_043732665.1 Cytophagales bacterium
GTAGGAGGTAATTTTTTCATTCCTGCTATCAATAATCAGGCAAATGTAACAGCCACTTTTCCTCAAACAATGTACGTAGATTGGATAAAAATTTATAAGCAGTAAAACCAAGATGAATCACGATTAGATTTGACTTTGTCCTACTGCGCTTATGTTTGTATTCCTCGCAGTGATGTCGTGATCTATAAAATTAAGCTACCTTTAATTGTTTAATAAACTTAGATTTATTTATTCTCTCTTCAGCGTATACTCTTGTGAGTACGAATTTTTTGGTTTCCTTTTCTGACGGCAAGTGAAACATAGCATCCGTCATTACTGCTTCGCAAATAGAACGTAAACCGCGAGCGCCTAGTTTAAAATCTACCGCTTTTTCTACAATAAAATCAAGTGCGTCTTCAGTTACTTCCAGTTCTATATCCTCCATGGCAAACAATTTTGTGTATTGTTTCATCAAAGCATTTTTAGGAACTGTCAAGATCATTTTTAAAGTGTTTTTAGAAAGTGGCTCCAAATAAGTAACAACTGGCAAACGACCTATCAATTCAGGAATCAGACCAAATGATTTTAAATCTTGAGCAGATACGTATTGCAAAAGATTGTTTTTATCTATTTCTTCGTTGGTATCTTTTGTTGAAAATCCTAGTGGGCGCGTATTTAGTCTGCTGGCAATCATTTTCTGAATTCCATCAAAAGCACCTCCACAGAGGAAAAGTATGTTTTCCGTGTTTACCGCAATCATTTTTTGATCTGGATGTTTTCTTCCACCTTGAGGTGGCACATTTGCTGTAGTGCCTTCAAGCAACTTAAGTAAAGCTTGTTGTACCCCTTCTCCACTTACATCTCTGGTAATAGAGGGATTGTCTGATTTACGGGAAATTTTATCTATTTCATCTATAAAAATAATACCTCTTTGAGCTGCTTCCACATCAAAATCTGCTGCTTGCAAAAGGCGGGAAAGAATGCTTTCTACATCTTCTCCCACATAACCGGCTTCGGTTAGTACGGTAGCATCGGCTATACAAAAAGGTACATCGAGCATTTTTGCCAGTGTTTTGGCAATATATGTTTTACCCGTTCCTGTTTCGCCTATCATAATGATGTTGGATTTTTCAATCTGCACATCATCGTCTTTAGTTTGTACTTGCATAAGTCTTTTGTAGTGGTTGTAAACCGCTACCGACATCACTTTTTTGGCATCGTCCTGACCTACTACATATTGATCCAGGAATTTTTTCATCTCCAATGGTTTTATCAACTTTAACTTTGGAGTAGCCGATACTTTTTGCTTTTGCTTTCCGTCTTCGGTTAGTATTTGATTTCCTTGTGCAATACACAAATTACAAATATGTGTGTTATTTAAACCCGCCAACATAAGTTCTACCTCTTTCTTCGGTCTACCACAAAACGAGCAATTAATCTGAGCCATTTCTTTTTTTATTATAAATTGTAAATTTTAAGTTATGAATTATGAAAGTCTACGTTCACAATTCATAACTCATAATTTTTGCTCTTGCTGATAAATCTCAAAATAGCCTACAATTATCTAATTATCAATTCATTAAACAGGAGCCTAGTTAGTACTTTCTATCCATTTGAAGTATATTTTTTCTGATACATTTGTTACGGATTTGTTGCGCAACCAAATCAAGATGTATTAAAATTTTCATTTCAAATGTAAATCAAATATGAGCATAAATATTCGTTTTCGCAAAACATCCCATGGATTATTCAGTGCATACCTGGATGTCTATAGTAAGGGACAAAGGGAATACTATCATCCGGATATAATCGTCACAGAAGACTACTCACAAGCCCAGAGAGACCGTCAGGGAAATTTAAAGAAAGATGCTTCAGGGAAGCTTATCTATCCGAGAGTAAAACCAGAAGACAAGGAAAAAATGAAAAGTCTGGAAAGGCTTAAACTTGAAAAAGAAGTAGACCTTGCCAACAACCGTTTCGGTTTTGGAAAATCCAGCAGGAAAATATTCATCCATGATTATTTCAAAAAAATAGCCAGAGAAAAACCTAATGCTCCAATCTATCAAAGGTTGGCAAAAAGTTTAGAAGAATATGCAGGAGATCATTTTCCTATTCAGGAATTTGATGTCTACAAAATAAAAGGATTTTTTGCTTTTTTCAGAAAACGCGGCTGCAAAGAAATCAGTGTCCAGACGTACTATTATGGCCTGATTGCTGGACTACAAATAGCAGTCAGGGAAAAGATTATTCCAGTCAATCCCAAGGTATACCTTTCTGCTAGGGAAAAACCTGTAAGCGATGAAACCAAAAGAGAATACCTGACACTTGAAGAATTGAGAAAGATGAAAGCGATTCCCTTTCCTCATAAGAATAAACAACTAGGTGAGGCTTTTTTGTTTGCTTGTCTGACTGGATTAAGAATCAGCGATGTGATAAACCGTAAACATTCTGAAATTGTAGAAGGAGTATTGGAATACCGGCAGAAGAAAAGCAGCAAGGAATTTCATTACCTGCCACTCAATAAACAAGCGTTGGAAATCATACGAAGACAAGCAATAAATGAATACAACGAACAAATTTTCTGGCAGCTACCTAATTCACCTTCCAATTACAATACCTACTTCCAACGATGGGCAAAAGCTGCGGGAATTCATAAGCACGTTACATGGCACG
>JAYTHK010000365.1:0-2651 GCA_043732665.1 Cytophagales bacterium
TTTTCCTGAGGATTTTTTATATAGGTTTCGATCAGCAAAGAGTAGGTTTCAGAATGGATATTTTCCATCATAATCTGATAGCCATAAAAACATTTAGCCTCCGCGTACTGTACTTTTTCTAAGAAACTTTGTGCTAAATTTTCATTTACAATGCCGTCACTAGCGGCAAAAAAGGCCAGGATGTGCGAAACGAAATGTTTTTCACCCTCGTTTAGCTTAGCCCAATCTACAAGGTCTTGGTTAAGATCGATCTCTTCAGCTGTCCAAAAACTTGCTTCCGCTTTTTTGTACATCTGCCAAATATCGTCGTGCTCAATAGGGAAAAGCACAAATCTTTTGTTATTTGTGATTAAAAGAGGTTCGTCTTGTAGTTTTTTTTCCATTCTGTAATCTATAAAACTTAATAATCCTGCTTCAATTCTCTGTTCTGTTCTAAATATTGTTCCTCAACAATGATTTTGTAAAATAGAGTTCCTTACTTTTCTATTTTTTTACTCGAAATGGGTAGAAATAACCCTCATTTCAGGTAACATTTACAAAAACTCGGGTGAGTGCTATCTTTTATTGCAATGATGTGCTACAAATTTTCTAAAATAGCCTTAATATTCAAAGTACTATTTATGCACAACTTCAATTTATTGACCCCATTACCTTGAAATGCTGTGTAAGTAAATATAAGAATGAAAATATTAATATACAAGCAGTTATTAAAGTTTATTTAAAGTAATACTTTCACTCATTTCCAGTCAATTAGCTTAGCCTCTTAGTGTACAAATTTATCCACAGATATATTTGTATGGCATTTTTGTTTTTTAGAAACATTATCCTATCTTTGCAATCCGATTTTACTTAAGAATAAAAATTATAACAAGATGTACGCAATAGTTAACATAGCCGGAAAGCAGTATAAAGTTGAAAAAGACAAGTATCTATATACTGATAAACTTGCTGGTGACACAGGCACTAGGGTAGAGTTCGACTCTGTTTTACTTATGAGTGACGGTGCCAATATCGAAGTAGGTGCTCCTCTCTTGAAAGGTGCTAAAGTAACTGGTAAAATTCTTGAACAAGCAAAAGCCGACAAAATTATTGTTTTTCATAAGAAGAGAAGAAAAGGTTACAGAAAAACAAATGGTCACAGAGCTCAGTTGACTAAGGTTCTAATCGAAAGCATTAGCAAATAATACGTTTGGGCAGTTTTCGCTCATGATGTAAGGTTTAATAGAAAATAATAAGAATTATAAAAATACTTTAATACAATGGCACACAAGAAAGGCGCGGGTAGTTCTAGAAACGGTAGAGAATCTCATAGCAAAAGACTTGGCATCAAAATATTTGGTGGTCAAGCGGCTAAAGCTGGTAATATATTGGTAAGACAACGTGGTACTCAGCATCATCCAGGTACAAACGTAGGAATTGGTAAAGACCATACTCTCTTTGCTCTTGCTGACGGCGTAGTTACCTTCAAAAAAGGACGAAAAGACAGATCGTTCGTAGTGATAGTTCCTGCAGAAGCAGTGACAGCTTAGGAACTGACATTTATAAATTTAGAAAGCACCTGCTATATGTTATAGTGGGTGCTTTTTTTATTGCCATTTTTTAGAATACGATGCTTTTAACGGATCAATCGGAATATCATAGAGACTTCTTAATACTCTTGCGGTTGCTCTTGCTGACACATTGTTAGAAAAAAATACAAACAAGATTCTACGAGCGCTTTCGTTTATTATTTCGATACTCTTGCATATCGCCCTCCACAATTTCAATAAAGCCCCCAATCTTTTCGATTGAATCCTTATCATGCCTATCAATCCCACCTTACTAAAGAGGTTCCTTCTGGATGACAACGTTGTTGTTCAGAAGGAACCTCTTTAGTAAAAGCCTGAAAGCGTATTAGGCCACTCACTCAAGTTAAAATAATTGCCAATTGCTAATCTGTTCAAAAAAAGCGCTGATAAAAGGCGGATGAATTATACCAATAGACACTACTCCAAAAATAGCACCATAGAAGTGTGCGTCGTGGTTGATACCACCAAGACTTTTTTTACTGGAATAGTAAGAATATCCCAAATAAAGAAATCCGAAAATAAAAGCTGGGATTGGAATAAAGTAAATCGAAATCTTACTTAATGGGCTTATTACTACACAGGCAAATATGATTGCTGCTACCGCACCTGAGGCGCCAAGAGAGTTATAGTGCTCATTGTCCTTGTTCTTTAAATAGGTAGGTATGTCAGATACAATTAAAGCAACCATATAAATGCCATAAAAATAAAATTGAGTCATAGTTCCAGTATACATATATAAATAATATTCCAAAGCTTCTCCAAAAGAGTAAAAAGCAAACATGTTAAAGAATAAGTGCATCCAATCTCCATGAATAAAGCCAGAGGTGATAAAACGATAATATTGTTTGTTATGGTATATGCGGTATGGATTCATCATCCATTTGTTATACATATTTTTATTATTCCATGCATAAAAACTTGCACCTATATTTAGCAGTATTAAAATTATTGTTGGACTCATCCTATTCTTAATTTGTTTCTCACAAAAGTAAACGATTTTTCTCGCCAAAGTAATTATTTGTAGAGATAGTTAGTTGTGTTTGCGAAGTAATTAATATGTCCTTTAAAAGCGATAGCATGAGA
>JAYTHK010000366.1:0-2647 GCA_043732665.1 Cytophagales bacterium
AATTTTTTGTAAAATTCTTCTTTTTCCCTTTCACTCATAGAAGGAAAATAACGTTTAATTTCTTCTTTATAATTGGCAATAGTAAGTTTCCAGTAGTTACTCGCTTCATCGTATTTACCTAGTGCTGTATATACGCGTGCAAGATTGGCAATAGAATAAGTGTAGTCAGGATGATGGTCGCCTAATTTTTCTTTTCGGATGTGAACAGCTTCTAAATAGTTTTTCTCTGCTTCAGAATAACGCCCCATGTGTTCGTACAAATCGGCTAGATTGCTTAGTGCTTTGGCATAATTGGGGTGATTAGGGCCAAGACTGTTGTCAATAATTTCTAAATCTTTTTTAAATAAGAATTCAGCTTCTTTATAGTTGTTGATTTCAAGGTATAGAAAAGCGAGATTGTTCAGTGTGGAAGCATACTCAGAATGCGTTTCTCCCAATACATTTTTTAAGATAGAAAGAGACAGCTTGTAATTCTGTTCGGCTTTGTCGTATTGACCTGTTTCTTCGTATAAGTTGGCAAGGTTGTTAAGACACAAAGCATATTCATGGTGTTGTTCGCCATAAACAGCTTTAATAATTCCGGCAGATTTTAGGTACAAAGGAACAGCTTCTTTACTTCTGTTTACACTTTCGTAAAATTCGGCAAGATTGTTTAGAGAAGCACCGTATTCAGGATGTTTCTCTCCTAAGGCTTCTTTACGTATGTTCATTGCTTGAATATACATCGGTTCTGCCTGTTCGTAATGACCCATATCTTTGTATAACAGCGCTAAATTGTTGAGCGTAGTTGCGTATAAAGGATGTTTGTCGTTTAGAATGTTTTTTGTAATATCTAGGGCGAGCTTCAAATTTGTTTCGGCCAAATCATATCTACCCGTTTCATCGTATAGTAATGCCAAGTTGTTAAGTAAATCAGCATAGTCTATATTTTTTTCGCCAAAATTGTCAAAAATTATTTTTTTACTTTCTAAATAGGAACTTTCCGATTTGTTGTATTGTCCTGTACTTCTATACAAATCAGCCAGTGCCACAAGTGTGTTTATGTAAAGAATATTTTTTTCACCAACAGCACTTTTGTAGGCTTTTAAGGTTTTTTCTAAAAGTAGTTCAGCTTTATCGTATTTATTCTGCAGCTTGTAGATAAATGCCAGATTGCTCATACAAGCTGCATATTCTTGTGATTTTGTGCCATTGTTTACATGATATATATCAGCCATTTCGTTGTAATAAACTTCAGCCTCTGAAAATTGCTGTTTGTGTTTGTACATCGAAGCCAAACTATTCAGGATATTCAAATAGTCTTTGTGCTTTGTCCCTTCAGTATCTTTTATAATTTGTTTGGCCGCTAGATAATTTTTCTCTGCCTCTTCATTTTTTCCATTTCCTTTCTGTAAATCAGCCAAGGCTTTAAGAGAATAGGCATATTCTATACTATTTTCACCATAGGTTTCTTTTTTTATAGGAATGATTTTTTGATAAATAGAGTCAACTTTTTTAAACTTATACTGATTGATACATGAATTCGCAAGATTTTGCAATAATAAAATATAGTCTACGGTTTTTTCGCCGTTTACTTGGCCTTCTATTTTTAGTGAATTGGTGAAATAAAGTTCTGCTTTAGAGAAGTTGTTTAATCCATAATAAATCTGTGCCATGCTCACTTGAGCATTCAGATTGTTGGAACTGTTGAAATCGGCAGGAGGTTTAGCGTAAAAGTCAATACTTCTTCTGAAGTAACTTTCAGCTTTGGAGAATTTTTTTAGCTCGACGAGTGAAAGCCCCATCATATTATTCATTTCATAAAATGACGCAGTGTCTGTATATACTTTTTCTACTTCTGGAATTAATTTTTCAAGATCAGAAACGGTACCTGAGTAGTCACCTGCTTCGTATTTAGTTCGTGCTTTTTCATAGTCTTCCCCTAAATTTATAATTTGGGCGTTCGTTTGAACAGCCCAAAAAAAGAATAGAAGATATGTTAGTGCAATTGGTCTCATTATTAAGGTGCGTAAGGAGCAATAAAAGAAGGGTTTGTGGTAAGAGTGATAGGAGTTAAACCCAATGTTGATTGCAAAACCACTTTAATTTGAAATTCATAAGTCAGTCCTGAGCTTAAACTCGAAATACCATTCCCTATAAGTTGGTAATTCAATATTTGAAATGGACTACCAATCTTAAGGTTTACAGGAATCCATAAAGTATCGCCTTTTAGTCTATAAGATAAAGTTTCGGAGTATAGATAGTAACTACTTGCTGGGTTGTAATTTATATTTAAATTAACTTCCATATCGTTAATGCCACTTGAAGTTGCTGTAAAACCAGTAAAGTTCAAATTGGCTACCGGTAGGGTAGGTGTAGATTGTATTAAACCTTTATCGCTCCTAATACTATCTCCATTTGGAAGTACTATATAAAAAATCAGTGAATCATTATAGATTGTTATAGTTCCAGGAATTGAAAATGTTGTTTCTATAGATCCTATTGATTTGCATACTCCTAAAGGAACAGGTATAAAACCAAAAGAACTTCTGATAAGAAACCCATGATCAATTATTGGGAAAGTGGCAGGAGCAATTATGCTACCTCTTAATTGGTAGATTATAGTACCATTTGAATCTTTACTTATAGGTTCCATAGGATAAGCCCG
>JAYTHK010000367.1:0-2622 GCA_043732665.1 Cytophagales bacterium
AATGATCGATTTGAACAGTTTAACTCTTTTGCGACTTCCCGTTATTTGTCCGATCCTTCTGTGCTTTCAGAAATGTACAACACACAACTTGCTACAAAAGCTATATTATTTAACGCTTCCAATAAAGTAAGACAAAGAATATTGAACAGTAACGATCCAGTTTTAATTGAATCTTTCAAGAAATGGCAATCGGATAAAGAATATTTGGCACAACTTTATGTACTTCCCAAAAACGAATTGACTGTAAATATAGACAGTTTGGAAAAGAAAACGAATGAATTGGAAAAGGACTTGTCTTTAAAATCAGAAGTCTTCAAAACCGCTACAGACGCACAAACGTATACTTGGCAGGATGTACAGAAAATACTTAAACCAGGAGAAGCGGCTATTGAGATTATCCGTTTCCGAAAATACAAAGCAGACTTAGGAGGTACTTACGTTCAATATAAATTTGAAGGTAAAGAAGAAAAAGATTCTGTTTATTATGCTGCGCTCATAATTACTCCTAATACCAAAAATAATCCAGAAATAATTTTAATCAAAAACGGTACCGATTTAGAAAACCGTTTTATCCTATACTATAGAAACACTATAAAATTCAATGTAGCAGATGAGTATTGCTATGCAAACTATTGGAGTAAAATAGCAACCTATCTAAATACTTCTAAAAAAGTATATTTTTCTCCTGACGGAATATACAACAACATTAACTTATTAAGTATTTATAATCCTGCCACACAAAGATATATTCTGGATGAAGTAGAAATTCAAACCGTAACAAATACCAAAGATTTACTTACAGTAAGTGCTATTGCTTCTGCTTCTAAAAAAGTGGTACTGATTGGAGATCCAGATTTTGGAACACTCAATGGTACTTCTAATTTAAGATCCGGACAACTGAAACGCCTTCCTGGATCTGGTGTGGAAGTACAAAAAATAGACAACGTTTTAAAAATTAACAATTGGGCTTCTTCTTTATTTACAGGTTCCGCTTCCACAGAAGAAGCTGTAAAATCCGTGAGAGATGCGAAAGTACTTCATATTGCTACGCATGGATTTTTTAAAGAAGATCCTAATAATTCTAATTCCAACGAAAGTGGTGTTCGCATAAGTGATAACCCACTGTTAAGATCTGGACTATATTTATCTCCAGGCTCGAAAGATGCAGGTGAAGACGGTATTTTGACTGCTTATGAAGCGATGAACCTGAATTTGGATAACACAGAGATGGTGGTACTTTCAGCTTGTGAAACAGGCTTAGGAGAAACGAAAAATGGAGAAGGCGTATACGGCATACAAAGAGCATTTAGAGTGGCAGGAGCTCGATCTATTGTTATTAGTTTATGGAAAGTAGACGACATGGCCACACAAAAATTAATGACCTTTTTCTACGAAGAATGGTTGAAATCTGGAAATAAAAGACAAGCTTTTAGAAGCGCACAAAATAAACTTAGAGCAGAATATAAAGACCCTAAATTCTGGGGTGCATTCATCATTGTAGGAGAATAAAATAATAATATGAAAAAAATTATATATACGTTATCGATTGGTTTAATAGGTTATTCCGCATTGGCACAAGACGGAAATACTTCCAAATCCATAAACATTAATACTGAATTCATAGAGTTCGCGCCAACCGTTTCTGGTGATGGGAAAACCATGATTTTTCAGTCTAACCGAGACGGTGCAGGGTTTAGAATTTACGAATCTACGCTACAGTCTGACAACAATTGGTCTGCACCTAAACTCTTGGACAACATTAATCGTGTAGCAAGGCCTAACTTTCTTATTGGAGGTCCTTGCTTAAGTCAAGATGGCAAAGCTCTATATTTTTGCGCCATGACTTATCTTAGTAGAACAGACATGGATATATTTGTATCTAAGAAAAACAGTAAAAATGAATGGGGAAACCCGACAAATGTAGGTAGACCAATTAATACAACCAGCAGTGAAACATTTCCTTCTATTTCTCCTGATGGAAAGAAATTATTTTACACGCTTACTACTGTTAAAGGTAAAGAAGATAAGTGTACCAAAATAATGATGTCAGAATTGGATGCGAAAAATAACTGGCAAAAACCAGTAGAAGTAGCCTCTCCTATTGGCTCTTGTGACAAATCACCAAGAGTAACGTACGATAATAAAAACCTTATTTATTCAAGTAATAAAAATGGCAACTATGATTTATTCCGTTCTGAAATATCAGGAAATAGCACTTTAGGTCAACCTGTAGCTTTGGATTATGTCAACTCTCCAGAATCAGAATTGTATGCTTCTCTTAATGCCTCTGAAGATTTAATGTATTATTCTCAAAAAGGAGATATTTATGTAGCACAAGTTCCCGATAAATACCGCATACACGGTCTTAATATATCAGGAAAATTTGTAGACGAAGAAACAGGGAAATTGCTAGCGGGCAAAGTATTTTTGATTGATACATTGGCAAAAGACACGTTAAAAAGAGTGGATGTAAATGGCAGTTACAGTTTCACTGTATCTGCTGGAAAAAAATATAAAATCTTAGCTAACGCTACAGGTTACTATGAATATAGTGCAAACTATGCACCTACGATTGCTGAAAATTTCATTGCTTTAGTAGCAGATATAAAACTAAAATTCAGG
>JAYTHK010000368.1:0-8773 GCA_043732665.1 Cytophagales bacterium
GACGCTTCTTGTAAATTACAAGGGGAAAGTAAACACTTTTTCTATCCTATACAACAATAACACTATGGGATACAAGGCTTTTTAAGGAACGACTAATTATCATTGCTGTTGCTGCTCAATACTTGTCCTTTATCATAACTTGCTCCAAATAAAGAATTAGCAAATCTATCAATCCTACTCACACTTAATCACCAACTCCTGCTCAAGTGTTTGCGAAGACTGTGCACCAATAGTACTTTTGTTAAAAGGTAAAGAAGCACAAGTCCCTCTAACGGCTTTAATAGTATAGTGACATTGCTTACGAAGACTAAAAGAATATTCCCCTTTCTGATCTGCTTTTACTTCGGAAGTAGTTTTATCAATATTATTCGTCAACGTTATTGTAACACCAGGTTGAGCAACTTTAGCGGCATTTACCACTTTACCTTTTAATACAAAAACCATTTCAGGTTCTGCTACCTCTTTTTGACTAGGATCTACTACCAAAGAAACTTTAACGGTTCCTGTTTGCCCTGGCTGAAGCACACTAGAATTTACCGTTACCTTCTGATCAAAATAACCTCTACGGGAAACATACACTTCGTAGTTCGTGCCAGAAGAAAGTTTTGTGAACATGAAGCCTCCACTCACAACAGTGGTAATGCTATCCACCTTTTTTCCATTTGCTTTCAAGATCAGTTTCGCACCATTGAGATTTTCTGTAGTACCGCTTTTTAATACTGTCCCTTTTATAGCACTCGTAGAAGTTGTTGTTGTTTCCGTTTTATGCAATATACCACCAAACGGATCGTCCTCTTCGGGTTCTTCTTTCTTTGTAATAGGCGGAACAACTTTTGGTTCCTCTTTTTTAACAACAGGAGCAGCGACAATAGGGGCTGGCGCAACAACTTTCAGCTTTTCTTTTTTAACAACAGGAGGAACTGTCGTAACGACTTTCGGCTCCTCTTTCTTTAAGACAGAAGGAACGACAACAAGGGCTGGCGCAACAATTTTCAGTTCCACTTTCTTAACAACAGGAGGAACAACAACAGGTGCTGGAGTAACTACTTTCGGCTCTTCTTTCTTAACAACAGGAGGAACAAGAACAGGAGCTGGAGTAACTACTTTCAGCTCTTCTTTTTTAACGACAGTAGAAACAACAACAGGAGCTGGCGCAATTACTTTTGGTTCTTCCTTCTTAACAACAGAAGGAACAAGAACAGGAGCTAGAGTAACTACTTTCAGCTCTTCTTTTTTAACGACAGTAGAAACAACAGCAGGAGCTGGCGCAATTACTTTCGGCTCTTCTTTCTTAACAACAGGAGGAACAACAACAGGAGCTGGGGCAACTACTTTTGGTTCTTCTTTTTTAACAACAGGAGGAACAACAACAGGAGCTGTCGTAACGACTTTCGGCTCCTCTTTTTTAACAACAGGAGAAACAACAACAGGAGCTGGCGCAACTACTTTTGGTTCTTCTTTCTTAACAACAGGAACAACAACAACAAGTGCTGGCGCAACTACTTTCGGTTCTTCTTTTTTAACGACAGTTGGAACAATAACAGGAGCTGGCGCAACTACTTTCGGTTCCTCATTCTTAACAACAGAAGGAACGACAACATGGACTAGAGTAACTACTTTCGGCTCTTCTTTCTTTACAATGGGCGGTACAACAATTAGCGCTGCCACTTTCAAGTCTTCTTTCTTTGCAACGAGCGGAGCTACAACTGGAGCCAGCGCTACAACCTTTGGAACTTCCCTAGGAACTAGAACAGATACAGGCACTAGCTTATTTATCACTTCCAAAACATCATTGGCTAGCGCTGGTATAGGCTTGAATTCAGGCTCTTTATTAGCGTTCTCTTCGTCCTTAATGATGTGCTCTACATAATTTTGACAATTACCCGACAACACAGCATCTATCCTAGCCAAAGACATCGGCTTACCCATCGACAAAATTTTAAACTCTGTACGTCTGTTTACTTGGTATTCTTCCTCTGTGCATGGTGCACCATTTTTACATTTATTTAACGGCAGTGATTCTCCATATCCCTTACCCGATATACTGGCTACATTAATCCCTTTTGACTCTAAATATTTTTCTGCAGATTTAGCTCTTTTATCAGAAAGTACAAGATTTTTAGCATCGTCACCACGGCTGTCTGTGTGCGCTCTCAGTTCGATCTTCATGTCGGGATATTTCTTCATCACTGGAATTAACTTATCCAACTGCACTGTCGCTTCTGGACGAATATCCCATTTGCCCAAATCATAATAAATGTCTTCGAGCTTTACCACATCTCCTTTACAGAGCATGCCAAAGTTGGTAGGAATCGTGCGATCACTCTCAATACCCACGGTAGAAACAACGGTAGAGTTGACTCCGCAATTTTCTTTTATAGCACTAATAGCGTAACAACAGTTTTCTTTTAAGCGCATGCTATAATCTCCACTAGCATCCGTATACATTTCGTCTGTCTGTCCTGTACAATTGTTAAATATCTTTATCCGCACATTAGACATTGGGAGTTTGTCGTCTTCTCCGTAAACATTCCCTTTTACATAAATAAAAATTTCTTTTGGTACTAACTCAACTTTAACCTTGCTAGTATCGCCTCTTTTCAGCGCTGCGGTATTCAAATTAATTTTCTGACAGTGGTATCCTTTTCTATCTATAAAAACAATGTAATCCTTTCCTGGAGTAAGTTTAGGAAAAGAAAATAGTCCGTATTTGGGTGTGATGATACTATCAAGTCCTGATTTTAAATCACGCAAAACCACTTTAGCACTGTCCAACGGAAGGCCTGTTTTTTTGTGAACTACCATCCCGTCAATAGTAATAGTAGTAATACCTACATATCGAAAACGAAAAATATCGTCGTCGTTCGCACCTTTTCTTCTATTAGAACTAAAAAAGCCACTAGTGAAATCTTTGTCTACTATAATCCCAAAATCATCTTTTTTAGAATTTATAGGAAATCCTAAATTTATGGGCTTACTGAAAATATTGTCTTTTTCTCCAAATATGTTTAATTCTGTTTCTGAAAAATAAAGATCCAAACCGCCTATACCACCCCAGCCGTCGGAAGAGAAGTAGAGATTGCCATTATCGTCTGAGTAAGGAAACATTTCATTTCCTTCTGTATTAATATTTTTACCACAGTTGATGGGAGCAGACCAATGATCTCCGTCCCAATTACAAACGTATATATCCGAGCCTCCAAAACCTATAGGTGCATCTGAAACAAAAAATAATTTTTTATTATCTTTACTCAAACAAGGATGACTAATGGAAAATTGATCGTCGTCCAATTCTATTTCTTTTACATAAGCCGTATCTGATTCAGATGTGTTTCTATTAAACGAATTAAGCCCCGTAAATTTTACATAATATTGGAATTTATTGAACTTAATCGGCATTGCCGTAGTCCAATTCTCACCTACATGTTTTGAAGTATATATTTTAAGTTTACTTACTCCGTCTCTACTCTTTCTGAGTTTGCCGCCGTGAAAACCATTTCTGGTAAATACCATAGAATCTAAATTTTTAGAAAAGCTACAAGGCCCTTCATGGTACCTAGAATTTATTTTTTTACTAAATGGATTTACCAAATGTTTAGAGCTTTCAATCCATTCTGTTTCTTCTTTTAAAAATGTATTTCCATAAAACCCTAGAACCTCAGAATCGTTTCCTGAGCTTTTTGAATCTTCCGAATGGCTATTAACATGTCCAGAAGAATCGTAGAAACTCGATACATTGTCTTTTACCACATCGGTATGAAAGACTTTGCCTTTGATTGTGCTGGTGTCTTCCACATAGTACAAATTCAAAAAAGCCGATTGATCCCAGCCATAAACATATTTCACGGCACCACCTTGCGTTCTCGCCGAACAAAATACAATTCCCTTTTTATAATACATCGGACTAAAATCCGCTTGCGGTGAATTGATGGAGAGAAATTCAATTTGCCAATTGGTAGAATCTTTATAGAATTTTTTTATATTATTGTAAGAATTTAAAAACCGCTTACCTCTGGCATCTATAGCAAGTGCATTGTCGTATTTCTTATACCAGATTTTCGCTTGATCGTATTTTCCATTCTCCGCAAGTGCCTGTGCGTAGTACAATTTATTCAACAACCCAACACTATCCTCCACCACCAATTGTGAATAAAGTCGTTCAGAATTACGGGTATCGTTTGACATACGATAACAGGTAGCCAATTTTTTCTTCGCTTCAATATTGCTACCATTGCGGTGCAATATTTCTTCGTACAAAGGAATTGCTTCGCCGTACAGGTATTTTTGGTAAGAATCATTTGCCATTCTCATTTTCAGATTTTGAATAACCTGAGCTTGAGTTGGTATAATAAATAGAACTACCAAAAAAATAGCAGGTAGTAGTAACATCAATTTTAAATTGGTAAAAAACATTTTCATAAAGCCTGTTCCCTCATTGCTAATCTGCATTATACGCAGATTCTATTTGTTATGTTTACAGTATGTAAGTTTTGCTCCAATTTAGATATTTTTATCCTGATTTAGAATATTTTACCTGTATTTAGTATCCCATTTGGATCAAAAACCTTCTTTATATCCCGCATTAATTGCAATTGTTTCTCACCCAAAGCGATGTTAATATAAGGCTTTTGTACATAACCAATCCCGTGTTCGCCCGAAATAGTGCCTCCCAGCTTTACTGTCAGCTGAAATAATTCACGAATACCTTCTGGAACTTTAACTTTCCAATCCTCTTCCGATTGGTCTTTTTTAAGAACAAAAATATGTAAGTTACCATCACCTGCATGGCCAAAACATACGGTATTGAAATTATACTTTTTTCCTATTTTTTTAATTCCAACAATTAATTCAGGAAGGTGTGCACGCGGTACGACAGTATCTTCTTCTTTGTATACAGAATTCGCTTTTACAGCATGCGCTACATTTCTACGAAGTTTCCAGAGGTTTTCTTTCTGCTGGGAAGTATCGCCAAAAAGAGGCTCTTCAATAGCATACATTGAAACTACTTCGTAAATTTTTTCAGCATCTCTACGAAGTAATTCTATATCGTTCCCGTCTACTTCTACCAACAGATGTGCTTCTATATCATCCGCTACAGAAAGTTCCAAGCCCAAGTACTGCGCAGACCATATAAGCGCATCACGCTCCATAAACTCTAATGCAGATGGCGTAATTCCCGCCATCAAAATAGCATTCACTGCTTCGCAGGCTTGTTTTGCCGAACGAAAAGGAATCAACATTACTACATCATTTGTGGGATGAGGAATCAACTTAAGAACGGCCTTTGTAATAATGCCTAACGTACCTTCACTACCGATCATGAGTTGCGTAAGATTATAGCCTGTGGCATTTTTCAACACATTTGCTCCTGTCCAAATAATTTCTCCTGTAGGCAATACCACTTGTAGATTTAAAACATAATCTTTTGTAACTCCATATTTCACTGCCTTGGGACCACCAGAAGATTCTGCAAAATTGCCTCCCAAAAAACAACTGCCTCTGCTTGACGGATCGGGAGGATAAAACAATCCTTTTTTTGCTACCGCCTCTTGAAACACTTGTGTAATAACGCCCGTTTCTACAGTAGCCTGAAAATTTCGCTCGTCTATTTCAATAATTTTATTGAACCGCTCCATAGAAAGCACTACGCCTTTATGAATAGGCAAAGCTCCTCCACTCAAGCCAGTGCCTGCGCCACGAGGTGTAAGTGGTATTTTAAATTCATTGCAAAGTTTTACGATTTCGCTCACTTCTTCTGGAGTCCCAGGTTTTACTGCAACATCCGGATAAAAACGAAAGTCTTCCGTTTCGTCGTGAGCGTAATGTTCCAAAGATTCTATATCCGTTAAAACATATTTTTCTCCTACCACTTCTTTCAACTTCTCTAGTACCAAGTCAATAATTGTACTTTGAATCATTCTAATAGCATTTTACTCTGCTAAGTTAAAAAATATAAGCCCTTTTTGCTCATTTATTTTGGTCTGACTTTTGGAATCCGTAATTTTGAATCAATACTAAACCACTCTTATGCGTACCGTAGCCGAAATTCCTCACAGCGATTTTAAAATTACTGTTTTTGCCTGGAACAATAAATACATTATAAAGCTTGAAAAAGGCAATTATGAACAAACTTACAAAGTGAGCGAAATGGAAACTAGTGGCGACCAAGACATTCATAATCTTATCAAAGACGAGACTTTTATAAACGGCGCAATAGAACGATTTAAAGAAATGAATCAGTCGCTTAATGGCGCACTAAATCGACTGTAGGCCAGTATATTAATTGTAGAGACTTTTTTGTTATTTCACACCTTGTTGGCGTCTCGCCAACAAGGTGTGAAATTTAGGTCTTTATTGCCTTCCCCAAATACGTCAACCATTCATCGTCCACGTGCCCAGAAAAATCTCTTAAGAACATAAAGAAGGAGGGCTTAAAAGGCTTTCGTTTTAAAGGCATATTTGCTTCTTCAAGAGTGAGATCTCCTTTCTTCGAGTTGCAGCGTTTACAAGCTGTAGTCAAATTTTCCCAAGAAGATTTTCCGCCACGAGAGCGAGGCATTACATGGTCGAGTGTGAGTACGCTTTTGGAACCACAGTATTGACAGGTATGACAATCACGCTTAAAGATATTTTGCCTGCTCAACACCACGCCCTTATAGGGAATATTCACATAGTCTTGTAATCGAATAATAGAAGGCGCTGGAAAGGACGTTGATACTGTACGGAGATATGTATTTTTAGCATTAGACACCAATTCCGCCTTTTCCATGTACACCAAAAGAAAAGCGCGGTGTACACTGCAAACAGTAAGTGCTCTAAAATCCTGATTTAATACTAAAACCTTACGACCCATTTCAAGTATTATGTTTGTCTATACTAGGGAAATTTTCCCTAATTAACAAGACAATAGCAGTAAGAGTTCTCTACTTTAAAATAGAAGTGGTTGATTTCTTAGTCACTAATTTATTTTTTATCTCTTCAAAAATACCTAGTATCGACCTGAAATTCAGAGGGAATTCTAGAAAAACATGAAGCAAACTCAGGAAGAATAATACCACTAACCCCATTCGAAAATCGTATAGGTACAAAGCTACAGAACCCAGCCAGACAATAATAGAGCCAATGAGCCATTTTTTTGGAACAAGATGCCACTTGATTATTTCAGTTTTAGAAAACCAATTTAGATAATGATAGGTATAAGCGAACGCTATAAACCGCTGCACCATCAACCCTCTACGAGAACCGAAAACATCAAATCCTGTAACTACTCCTGATTTAAAAAAGCCAATGGAGGCTACATTTATTGCGCTAAAACCACTATTTACAATTACTTTTTTTACATACATGCTGACCGAAAATCCTTCAGGTACATATTGAATAAAATAAAAAGACAAACCACTCGCAATAAAAATAAGTACCGATACATAACCCACTACACTTCTTGATTTCATTGCTCCGTATAACATAAACAATCCTGTAAACACATACACATGTATTAACGTGGGCACAAAAACACCTACGAATACCATATTGAATTTTGTGTCACGTAACAGATAACCAACCAACAACCCTATGCCAAACATGATGAGTTTGTAGGGTGTTTTTTTAAATGCAATTAAACCAAGGGCTCCTATGAAGGCTGTGAATATCATTACAGGAAACCATACCGAATAATTTCTCATAATTGATTTTAACGTATCAGGCTGAAAAAAACCTTCGAAATATTTTCGCATCACAAAAATATCGTGAAAAATTACGCCTAAAGAAATGAGAAGGCATAATAAAATGAGAAGAGTATAATCTCTTTTACCGGTTGCAAAATAACTTCGTTGGTGTAACCAAGATATTTCGGTCAAATAATGTAGAGGGCCTAGTACTGCATACGAAAAAAGGAACAACTCAAATGGCAGTATAAAAGCCAAGCCACAAGAGAAAATCATTAGCCCGATATTGATATAGTCTTCTTTATTTGACACTTTATTTTTTTGTTTAAAAAAACAAGTTAATTCATTTTTTCGGTAAGTAAAACAATGAGCTTGTCGTACCTATCCTTGGTAGCAAATAAATAGTTATCCCCTCCGTCTTTCAACCCCGTTTTCTTTCTAATTACCTCTACCGTATCTGGAAAATTACGGATAGTAATATTTGCTTTCCCGTCAGGAATCTCTGCCGAAATTTCTTTTTTAGAATATTTTAATGTTTTTAGTAAACGGAAAATCCTTCCTGGAAAATCAGGCTGATATTCATCGGAGCTATATAGATGACTGCTTACATGAAGTTTAAAAAATCCTCTGGCAGCAGCAATTGACTTAAATGCTCCAGCTTTTAAAATCGCAGCATTAGGCTCATAAATATAGTTTTGAGGCAAACCCAATTTTACTTCTACGGCGTTTTCAAATTTCCTGCTAAACCTAAATTCTTCTTTTATACTTCCCTTACGAATATTTACAGCTATAATTTCTGGCACGGGAATACCTATGTTTTTATTTAAAATAAAGAGCAACTCTTTACAATCATTATCAACGGCCAGTACATGGACTTCTTTTACATAACCAAGTTCTTTTACAGCTTGGTCGATATCCAAAAGGGGCGAAGTTTTTATAAGAATGTTGTCACTTATTTTAAAAATGTCTTGCTGTATTTTTACTATATCTGGCTCACAATCTGCAAAACGAAATACTTTGCCTCCTTCCTTTCTACGGGCTGGATCTATGTATACCCAATCCGTTTTGCCAGAATAATTTGAAATAAAATTTTCAGCATTTGTATTTAC
>JAYTHK010000369.1:0-8767 GCA_043732665.1 Cytophagales bacterium
AAATGTTTTAATTCAAAGATGAAATAGAATCTTTAGTTTAATAAATGCCATTTTTAAATGGTCATTATTTCTGCTTCTTTCTTTGCTAACGTTTGGTCAATGAATGTGATATAGTCGTTTGTCAGATTCTGTACTTTTTCTTCCGCAGCCTTTACAGCATCTTCCGCAGCTCCCTCTTTTAGTAATTTTTTTAATTCGTCGTTGGTGTCTTTGCGGATTGTTCTGACTCTGACTTTGCCATTTTCGCCTTCTGTTTTTACTTGTTTTACCAAATTTCTTCTTCTTTCTTCTGTCATTGGCGGGATATTAATCATAATAGACTCTCCATTGTTTTGAGGATTGTAACCAAGATTAGCGTCTCTTATCGCTTTTTCTATAGTGGTGATCATTCCTTTTTCCCAAGGCTTCACCGCTAGTGTTCTGCCGTCAGGCGTAGAGATAGAAGAAACGTTTTGAATAGCCGATTGAACGCCATAATAATCAATCATAATGCCATCCAACATATTAGGGCTAGCTTTACCAGCACGTATTTTTGTTAGTTCTAATTCAGTGTGCTTAAGCGCTTTTAGCATTGAATCTTTCGCATCGTCGAGGTATAACTCTATTTCTTCTTCCATTGTTTTTTTGTGTAAAGTGAAATGTTTAATGTTTAAAGTTTAGAGATGGATATTCTTAAATTCTGAGTCCAAATTTTAAACTTTGAACTCTAAGCTTTTAACATTAATTAAGCTACATACTTACCAAAGTGCCCACTTCCTGTCCTTCTATTATTCGGAGCAGGTTACCAGGCTTATTCATATCGAAAACAATGATCGGAAGACCATTTTCTCTACATAACGTAAAAGCAGTCATGTCCATTACATTTAATTTCCTTTCGTACACTTCTTTAAAAGTGAGGGTCGTATATTTTGTAGCTGTCGGGTCTTTTTCTGGGTCAGCGGTATAAATTCCATCTACTCTAGTGCCTTTTAAAACGACCTCTGCATTAATTTCTATAGCTCTTAGGCTGGCCGCAGAGTCTGTGGTGAAATAGGGATTTCCTGTACCTGCTCCAAAAATCACAATCCTTCCTTTTTCTAAGTGACGTACCGCCCTTCTTCGGATAAAAGGTTCGCAGACTTGTTCCAAATTAATACCCGACATAAGCCTTGTATACAATCCGCCTTTTTCCAATGCACTCTGCAAAGCCATACTATTGATGACTGTTGCCAGCATGCCCATATAGTCACCCTGCACGCGGTCTATGCCCATACTCTCCGCTTGCATCCCTCTGTATATGTTTCCGCCGCCCACTACAATTGCTACTTGAACACCTTTGTCTGCAATTGCTTTAATTTCTTGGGTATATTTTCCTAAAATCTCTGGGTCAATGCCGTATTTTTGGTTGCCCATTAGAGCCTCTCCACTCAGTTTCAGAAGGATTCTTTTGTATTTCATGTATTTGATTTTAGATAGTAGACCTTCGGTTTTAGGCTTTAGATAATTAAACTAAATACTAAAATCCAAACCTACACCAAATTATCAAAAAATACAATTTGTAAAAAGCGTTGATTGGTATTATAACTGAAATTTATTAACAATTTTAGCGTTGATTGCCCTTTTCTTCTTTATATTCAAGTATTTTGTATTTAATTAAATGTTATATTTAACGTTACCTAACTTTTAGTTTAGAACTATGTACTTCAAATTTACCAAAGCTGCATTCATTATTGGGTTAGTCGCCTTTTTTATAGGTTCCTGTTCTCCTTCAAAAATTTCTTCAACAAAATCAAAAAATAATAAAGCATCCGAAGGTAGAAGGAAAAATGCCAAGACAACAAGCGGCCCATACAATCCTTCCAGAACACTCAAAAACGATTTACTTCATACGAAACTAGAAGTTAGTTTTGATTGGGCTAATCAGTATGTGAATGGCATTGCTACGCTCACCTTTAAGCCTTATTTTTATCCTCAAAACAGCCTCGAACTTGATGCTAAAGGAATGGATATTTTAAGCATTACTCTATTAGACGAGGATCAAGGCTTGAGCTATTCGTATGATAAAAAAATAATTAAAATCCAGCTTCCGAAAACGTATCGCCGCACCGATACGTTTTCGGTAAAAATAAACTACATAGCAAAACCTGCCGAACTTACTAAACAAGGAAGTGTTGCGATTACAGACGACAGAGGTTTGTATTTTATAAATCCTGATGGTCATATAAAAGACAAGCCTAGACAACTATGGACACAAGGAGAAACAGAGTCTAGTTCTTGTTGGTTTCCCACAATAGATAGTCCTAACGAGAAAACTACTCAGGAAATGTTTATTACAATAGACACTAGTTTTACGGTACTCTCCAATGGAGAATATATATATAGCAAGGCGGCCTCCGACAGCACAAAAACGGAATACTGGAAAATGGATCTTCCTCACGCCCCTTATCTTTTTATGATGGCTATTGGAAATTTTAAGGTAGTAAAAGATCATTGGCGCGATATAGAAGTAAACTATTATGTAGAGCCAAAGTATGAAAAATACGCAAAAAATATTTTTGGAAATACACCTGAAATGATTGAGTTTTTCTCTACGAAACTAGGCTATAAATATGCCTGGAATAAGTATTCTCAAGTAGTAGTGCGCGATTTTATTTCTGGTGCTATGGAAAATACCACCGCCACAGTATTTATGGAAAGTCTCCAATGCGACGATCGACAATTGCTCGATGAAAATTGGGATGGCATTATAGCGCACGAACTTTTTCACCATTGGTTTGGAGATTTAGTAACCTGTGAGTCTTGGTCCAATCTGCCGCTCAACGAATCTTTTGCCAACTATTCCGAATATTTATGGGCAGAATATAAATATGGCAAAGACGAAGCAGATTTTCTTGATGTAAAGGAAGAAGAAGAATATTTTGACGAAGCAGAAAGTAAGCAAGAGCCGCTTATTCGTTTTTACTATAAAGATAAAGAAGATATGTTCGATCGTCACAGCTACAACAAAGGCGGACGAGTTTTGCACATGCTTAGAAATTACGTTGGCGACGATGCTTTTTTTGAATCGCTTAAATTATACCTTACCAAAAAACAATTTAAAACCGCTGAAGTGCACGACTTAAGATTGGCATTTGAAGAAGTAACAGGCGAAGATATGAATTGGTTTTTCAACCAGTGGTTTCTAACTCCAGGTCACCCAGAATTGAAAGTCTCGCACAGTTATACTACAGGAGCATTAAAGATTTCTATCCTACAAACTCAAGATACGTTGAAGTCTGCTGTGTATAAGCTTCCTATGATAGTTGAGGTTTGGGAAAAAGGAAATAAAACCTGCCATACTATTGTGATGAATAAATACAAACAGGAATTTGTATTGCCAATTTTTAGTGCTCCTAAGAATGTTTTGGTAGATGCAGAATTTCAATTATTAGGAAAAATTTACCATGAAAAAACAGATGCGGAACTTGTTTTTCAATATGAAAACTCGGACCGTTATAGAGCAAGAGCGGTGGCACTTGATAAGTTATTTGCTCTCAAAATAGGAGAGGCTAATTACAATCCTTTTTCCGATTCAACTAAATTGGCAATATTGAAAAAAGCGTTAGACGATAAATTTTGGGTGATACGAGAAAGTGCCTTAGGTCAATTTTCTAAATATGCAGTGCCCGAAATTAATGTGTTTATGAAAAAGGTAGAACAGATGGCGCTGAGCGACCCAAAGCCAGCTGTTAGATCAAGTGCTATAACGCTTGTGGCTTCGTATGATGTTAAAAAATATGGCTATGTATTTGAGTTGGGAATGAAGGAAAGACCTTATTCTATCGTAAGTGCATCGCTCAGCGCTTATTTAAAATCAGCAGGAGTAGATAAGTATAAAAAAATAGAAACATTTGAAAATACGGACAACAACGATCTTTTATTTGCGATTTCCGATTTTTATCTTTATTCAAAAAATTTGACAAAGTACGGTTGGTTTAAAACTAAAATAAATTCTAAATCAGGAAGAGACCTTTATTATTTCTTAGGTTATTTTGGAGAATATGTGAAATTAATGAAAGGAGAGGATCGAGAAGATGGAAAAAAAATATTGCAAAACATTGTCGCCGCTAACCAGCATGAGCGCATTACAAAAATGGCGAAGAAGTACTTAAAGGAAATAAATTGAAGGGTGGAATTATGATCGTTACGGACAATTATAAAATCTAGTCATTTTATGAATAAGAGACTGAAAAAATTAATTTTACGATTGAGAAAATTTTTACCTCTGTCGAGAGAGTTGAGGAACGAGTATAAAAGGGCCATGCTTACTGTTCAGATAACATTGGTAGCGATTGTTGCTACTTTTTTATTTTTTATATTGGATATGGCAAATGGGCACTATTTTGCTTCTGTTATGGACATTAGTGCAACGTTCGTTTTTATATTTTCAATCTATTTAATTTCAAGAGGTAAAATAAGTTATGGAAAATTGCTTATTATAGCTTACGCCTGCTTAACATTGCTTTTAAATGGGTCGAAAGATGGACGGTATGCTGGCAATGAATTTTTATGGTTTCCTATTCTTGGAGGTGTGTTCCTGTTTTTTTCTTCCAAAGAAAAATTTTTTATACTAGTTAGTTTCATAATCAGTTCGTCTTCTATAATTTTTCTTGAATATACGGGGTATGCTTATTTGATTTTGCCGGATGTAATTCCTGAAATAACGTACCTCAGTTATTTACTAAGTTTTTCAATTAGTATACTAATGGTCTGTTTCTATTTGTATTACTTGATAAAAGTAAATACAGATTCCGAAAAAAAATTAGAGCGATTGAATCATACATTACTCGTTAGAAATGAAAATTTAAAAAAAACAAATAATGAATTGGATAGCTTTGTATACAAGGCTTCACACGACATGAGAGCCCCTCTGACTTCTTTGCTCGGGCTCATAGAAGTCAGTAAGAGAGAAGGTGACATTGATGTTATAAGAAAGCTATATGCCCTGCAGGAAAAATCGATTAGGAAGCTAGATTCTTATATTGTAGATATTTTAAATATTTCCAGAAATGCCAGGATGGAAATAGAAATGAAAGAGATCGATTTTGAAGAAATGCTAGAAGGGGTGTTTGAGCAGCATAACTATATTGAAGGTGGTTTATCCATAAAGAAAAATATTTCCATACTTCAAGCGGGGAAATTTTATGGAGATGAAACAAGACTCAATATTATATTTAGCAATTTGATATCCAATAGTATTCGTTATATGGACACTTACAAAGAAGAGTGTCGTATAGATATTACCATCAATAGCTATAAGCAGTTTGCGGATATTACCATTACTGATAACGGGGAGGGTATACCCAAAGCATATCTAAGTAAGATATTTGAAATGTTTTATCGTGCATCTGAAAATAAAAGTGGGTCAGGTTTGGGCTTGTATATAGTGAAAGAGACGCTTTTAAAATTAAAAGGAAGTATTCAGATAAATTCAGAACAAGGAAAATTTACAACTGTTGTGATGCAGATTCCTAATTTTAACATATAATAAAAAGAAGTCATTTGTCTAAAGCCAAACTACAATTGAAGAAAACAGACTTTCAAATAATAATCTCTCCGATTAAGTATGTTATTGCTTCTCCACTTATTAATACGCGCTCTCCCAAGTCTTCGCATTGAAGATAACCTCTTCTTTCGGAAAGCTGAATAGCACTAAGTTTTTTTTTGTTTAATTTTTCAGACCAATATGGAATAAGTCTCGTGTGCGCTGAGCCCGTTACAGGATCTTCATCAATGCCTACTTGAGGTCCAAATACACGTGATACGAAGTCTGCTGAATTTCCTTTAGAGGTAATAATAATAATTCTTTCTTTCGCTTTTTTTAAAAGAAAAAAATCAGGAGATATTTCTAAGATGTCATTTTCAGAATTGAATACAGCCATTCCAAATGCTCCTGAAATGTAGTATTCCAAAGGCGTTTTTCCTAAAGCGTTTGACAATTCATACGGAGAAGAAGATGCAATCAGTTGCGAAGAAGGAAAGTCTAGCGTAATAAGCGAACCACTCTTCGTTACTTTTAATACCCCTACTTTGCAGTAAAAAATTATTTCTTCTTCAGAATAGTTTTCATAGTTAAAAAGCACATGGGCGCTGGCAAGTGTGGCATGTCCACAAAGATCAACTTCTGTGGTTGGGGTGAACCAGCGGATATAAAAGCCATCTTTTTCTGGTACAAAAAATGCTGTTTCAGAAAGATTATTTTCAGCGGCTATCTTTTGCATGGTATCTTCCAAAAGCCAATTGTCAAGCGAACAAACAGCAGCTGCATTTCCTTGAAACAAATTGCTGGAAAATGTATCTACTTGATAAATTTTTATTTTAGGCATAAATCTCAAGATTCTCTTAATTTTTCATATTCATGTTCTGTGCTTCTACTACAGCTATCGCCACCATATTGACGATTTCTCTTACCGAACTTCCCATTTGCAGCACATGTACAGGCTTACGCATTCCCATAAGGATTGGTCCAATGGCTTCGTTGTTCCCCACTTCCTGAAGCAGTTTATATGAAATATTTCCTGAGGCCAACCCTGGAAATATAAGCGTATTTGCTCCTTCTTCAACAAGTTCGCTGAAAGGGTAATTTTCTTTTTGTAATTCTTTATTTACGGCAATGTTTGCCTGCATTTCACCTTCTATTTTCAAAGATGGATATTTTTTCTTTGCTAATTTTCGCACAAGTGCCATTTTATCTGGCACTTCTCCTTTGCTGGAGCCGAAGTTAGAATAAGACATTAATGCTACTCGTGGCTCTGTATCAAAAAAGCGTACCATGTTAGCGCTAAGTCCAATAATTTCAACCAAATCTTCAGCACTTGGATTCACATTTACAGTGGTGTCGGCAAAAAAGTAAGTGCCTTTTTTACTGATAAGAATATACATCCCCGCTACGCGATTTACACCTTCTGCCACACCAATCACTTGTAATGCTGGACGAATAGTAGTAGCATAATCGGTAGTAAGCCCTGAGATGAGCGCGTCTGCTTCTCCCGTTTCTACCATCATCGCGCCAAAATAATTTTTGTCGCGCATTAGTTTATGGCCATCTTCTTTTTCGAGCCCTTTGCGGTGGCGTTTTTTATATAGAATTTCTCCATATTCTATTCTTTTCTCACGCGCCAGATAAGGTTCGATAATTTCTACATTGTCCAAATCAGAAAGACCATTTTCTTTTATCATGGACTGGATTTTTTCTTTATTGCCAAGCAATATAGGTGTCGCGATGCCTTCGTCTACAAGTATTTGAGCGGCTTTTAGTATTTTAAAATGTTCTGCCTCGGCAAATACTACTCGTTTAGGATTTTGTTTTGCACGTGTAATCACTCGTGACATTAAGCGGTGGTCTATGCCAAGTCGTTGTTGCAATTGAAGAGCATAAGTTTCCCAATCTGTAATTTGTATTTTGGCTACTCCCGATTCCATAGCTGCTTTCGCTATAGCAGGAGACAGTGTTGTAATCAATCTTGGGTCGAGGGGTTTTGGAATAAAATAATCTCTGCCAAATGAAATGGCATCGTCGCCATAAGCTTTGTTCACAATATCTGGAACAGGTTCTTTGGTAAGTTCTGCCAAGGCTTTTACTGCCGCTAATTTCATAGCTTCATTTATTTCTGTAGCTCTTACATCTAGTGCTCCTCTGAATATATAAGGAAAACCAAGTACATTGTTTACCTGATTAGGATGGTCGGATCGACCTGTCGCCATAAGTATGTCGGGACGAGCCTCTATGGCAAGGTCATAGGCTATTTCTGGCGTTGGGTTGGCGAGTGCAAAAACGATAGGGTTAGCTGCCATACTTTTTATCATGTCCTGCGAAACGAGATTTCCTGCCGAAAGACCTATAAATACGTCCGCACCTACCATTGCTTCACTAAGATTTTTTATAGGACGATCAGTCGCAAATTCCATCTGTACGGGATCTAAGTCAGTACGACTTTTGTTTAGCGGGCCAGCCTTGTCGATCATTACGATGTTTTCTTTTTTCGCTCCCAAGAGTGTATACATACGTGTGCACGATACTGCTGCTGCGCCTGCACCGCTTACTACGAATTTCACTTCTGTTATTTTTTTTCCTGCTAGCTCTAATGCGTTGAGCAATGCAGCACCTGAAATAATGGCTGTACCGTGCTGGTCGTCGTGCATTACAGGGATATTCATCTGCTTGCGAAGCTCTTGTTCGATTTTAAAACATTCTGGAGCTTTTATGTCCTCTAGGTTAATACCCCCAAACGTGGGTTCTAGCGATTTTACAATTCTAATAAACTCATCAGGGTCTTCGCAATCGATTTCTATGTCAAACACGTCAATGCCTGCAAATTTTTTGAACAAAACACCTTTCCCTTCCATCACGGGTTTAGATGCTTCTGGACCAATGTTGCCGAGGCCAAGTACAGCAGTTCCGTTGGAGATTACAGCTACCAGATTTCCTTTGGCAGTGTATTTGTATACATCGTCTTTGTTTTTCGCTATCTCTTTACAAGGCTCTGCTACACCTGGCGAATAAGCCAAAGCCAGGTCGAGTTGCGAACTCAACATCTTTGTTGGCACTACTTCAATTTTCCCTGGTTGCCCCTGGCTGTGGTAATTCAAGGCGTCTTCTCTTCGTATATCAATGGCCATTTTTTAAATTCTAAAGGTTGAATTTTTAATTTTAAATAAGGATTAGATATTTTATTCGCCAATGCAGATATACTGCGTTGTGTATGTTTAAGATTGTATCAAAATAAGAGATACAATGGAAAGATACAAA
>JAYTHK010000370.1:0-8706 GCA_043732665.1 Cytophagales bacterium
GAATGAAAAAGAATAGGGAAGAAATGAAGATTAGATGTTTCATAAACAATACATTATTTAAAATATTAATTTAAGATTAAATTCGGAAGAAAATAAACGATTGTCTTAAAAAATTTCTGATATTGGAGACTGATTAAACAACGGATTAACATTATGACCTACCGCTCCAATTCCATTCCTTATTTAATGGCAATAAGTGTTCTACTTATTATTTTATATATCGTACTTAGTTTTTTAAAAATTCAAGTAGGCACCATGATTGACTGGATTACTGGTATCGTTGCTTTTTGGTGGCTAACAGGAATTACTACTCTGCCCTGGAATATGTATTTCACAGCCAAAGATCTATTGCACGAAGCGAAAATTTCTGAGGTCAAACAAATTAAAATAGACGAGAGCGACATTGCCTATGCGCAGAAACAAGCCAAATTATTTCTTATCATCGCTGTTGTCTTACATTTAGTATCTGCGATTGGGTTGTACTTGTTGGCTTTTTTTGGTATAAGCTCAATCGGTTATTTTGCAGCGGTTATTGCCACGGCACTCACTTTCGTAAGGCCAGCGTACCGCTTATATGATTTTATAATAGAAAGACTTCAAAACATTCGAAAAAAAATACTCTATCCAAGAGAAGACGTATACGAACTAAAGACCACTCTGAATGCACAGATAGAAAGAATAGACCGCCTTGTTGCTTTTTTAGATATGTCTAAAAAAGAATCTTGGACATTCACAACAACTCAAGAGTTAAAAACAATTGCCGCATATACGAAACAAATAGAACAAAATTTAATACAACTGAACTTGGAAAATGATGAGGCGCATGTGGATCTGTCAAGTAAAACACAACAAGAGATAGCAAAACTATCTGAAGATGCACAATTTCTCAATCAAGCAAGAGACTTAATCAGATTCTTTAAAAACGCTTAAAAAAATACAACCTACCATCTATTTTATCTGTAACTATTAAAAGATGTTTCGCAAAGAAAGTAATTCATAAAATTAAAATCACTTGAGCCTACTTCATTTTATTACATTGATTGCGAAAAAAATTCGTAATCGTCAAAAAATAATAAAAGCATTTATTATAACTTTCAACGAAGAGTCTACTATTTCTTTGACCATTAATCATTACAAAAAAATATGTTCCGAGATTTATATTTTTGACAATTATTCTACAGACAATACTAAGGCGATCTGCCTGGCTCTGGGTTGCAAGGTAACCTTATTTGGCGAAGAGGGTGTACTGGATGATAGAGCCTATCTAGAAGTAAAAAATAACGCTTGGAAAAATCACCGAGACGCTGACTATGTCATCGTATGTGACGCCGACGAATTGCTCTATAACATACCTTCAAAACTCAATAAAGACATATACGTATGCAGAGGGTATAATATGTATAGCGAGACGGTCCCAAAATCTTGGGATGAAGTACAAAATGGATATCCTCAAGGCGATTACGATAAAACAATTCTTTTTAATCCAAAAAAAATAAAAGAGATTTATTATACTTTTGGAGCTCATAAAATTGATCCGAAAATATACAATGATTTCTTTAGCGTAAAAGTAGATAATTCCTCCACGTTGTTAAAACACATGCGTTACATAGGTGGTGTGAAAAGAATGATAGATAGGTATAATCTATACAGCAGTCGTATGTCTAATTTTAATAGAGAAAATGAGTTGGGCTTCCAATACCTTATGGATGTTGAAGAAATAAAAAATAATTGGGAAGAAGCGAAACAGAAGAGCTTACTCGTAGAGGATCAATAAATCAGAATTTTTGTACACTGCAATTTTTAAAAACTAGTTTCAAGAAAATAATTTATATTTTCTACTCAATATTACTTTCTAAATAAGCGATTATTTTATCAGTATCGCATTTATTATTATTGTGTATATTTTAAAATTGAGTACTACAACAAGAAAACCTGATACGTATTTATACTTAATTGGCTGTCAGTAAAAATATCCTTATTGTATTTATTTTTCTAAAACATCTAAATTTTCATTTTTTTGTTCGTAAGAAAATCAAGCTGCGAATAAAGTTGTAACTTATTTCTTACTCGTTAACAATGAGGCTGGGAAAAACAACGATGAGCAAGAATTGTTGATTACAGTTTTAAAATTAAAAATGTATATGACAACGACTAACTTAAGAGAAATATTTTTCAACAGGACTCAGGAGTCACTTGCTATTTTTGACAAAGACTTGAATTTTATTGACGTAAACGAAGCGCTTCTTCTCGCCCTTCGTTTGGAAAGAGTTGAAATCATAGGAAAAAATGTTTGCGAAATAAGTCCTGGCATTGAAAAAACAGAACGTTATAAAACATACTTAGAGGTAATTAAAACAGGCAAGTCATTTGTCTTAGACGAAGTAAGAATACACCCTAGCTTAGGGAGTTTTGTGACCAGGATAAGCATATTTAAGGTAGGAGATGGATTAGGATTAGCTGCTGTAAACATTACAGACCTTAAGGAAGCCGTTAACGAACTAGAAACATTCATTTATAAATCCTCGCACGACTTGCGCTCTCCAATTGCTAGTATTCTGGGGCTTATCAATGTGGCAAACAACGAGCCAAAAGATTTTGAAACTACGCAATATTACTTTACTAAAATAAAACAACAAGCCAATCAATTAGACTTTATCTTAAGGAAACTCGTGGAGACGACTAGAATAAAACAAGGAGATAAAATAATTCATTTAATTAATTTTCATGAACTCATCGAGGAAACGCTAAAGTCGATTCATCTTATGAAAGGCTTTAATGAAATCGAAATTATAAAGACTTTTTACTCAGTACAAAAATTTTATAGCGATAAGTCTCTGCTAATTTTTTTATTTCAAAATCTCATTGACAATGCAATTAAATATAAAAAAGAAGGTATTAAAGATTCATTTTTGAAAATTACTATTACAGATGAAAATGCAGGAGTGAAAATTACATTTGCAGACAACGGAATAGGAATAGACGATAACCTGCAAAAGGATATTTATAATATGTTCTTTCGAGGTACCAATGCCGCTGGCGGAAGTGGTCTGGGACTGTATACGGTAAAGCATTGTATCAAAAAATTAAATGGACACATATCTCAAGAGAGTAAAGAAAAGATAGGAACAACATTCACTGTTTATCTCCCAAACGAAAAAACGGTTGACACTCAAAATAAATAGTAATGACGACCTCTACTTCTTGCAATCATTACTATTTAGTAATCGCTTTTGCTATCTCGGAGTCACGAATACTTGGGTAGTAGTAGAATTGTATACATTGGCGGTACCATTTATATACTGATCGTAACAGCCAGTATTGTATCCATTGAGACAGCCTACGTGCACCGTAAAAGAATAGCTCCCTGGATAAAGATAGGGAAGTGTTATCTTGCTATTTCCTTGTGGTAATTCATATATTCCAACACCAAATACATTAATTTCATAATACTGATAGCTGGCATAATAGCTGTAGTAAGTATTAAGGTCAAATTCCAACGCTCCTTGGCTATAGCTTGTCCCCGCTCCGTAGTTATAACCACCATAAGTTAAAACAGCTGGCAGGGCAGGCCCAGGTGCATTATTGCTATTAGTGTGGCATCCGGCAAAAGTCCATAGCACGAATATCAGTAACGCTGATTGACGGCTATATTTTTTAAATACTTTTTTCATATCAATTTAGTAATAGCCGTTAAAAGAATACTTGCAAGCCAATCAATAAGCCCACGTTATTGCTGTAATCACTGCCCACTCTAGCTAGTTTACTTCCTCTGTAGCTCATCAGCGCCTCGAGGGCTACGTGTTTATTTATAAAATAATTAAAGCCTGGCCCTACCTGAAAATTGTATAAACCAACACTCGTATTATTATTTGATTGTACACCTCCTCCTGCAGAAACATAGCCAAAAAACATACATGTTTTGGGAGCTCCTATATAATATCTTACAAAAGGAGACAAGGTAGCTAGCGTAGAGTAATCCGCATTGGAAGTGCTGTAAGTCATAGACAATACGCCTCCTATTGCCAGGTTATTGGCAAAGAAATAACCATAGTTGGGATTCAAATTACCACTAAATAAATTTGTTTTATTTGCAAAAGTATTATTGAAACTTATCGTTCCGCCAGCTAGATGAGACCCTTTGTCTGTTTGTTCAAACTTCCCATCATTTTGCCCATGCACATAATTTACTGTACTAAATAAGATCAAGAGAAAACCAATACAACGTATCATATTTTTAAATTTAATTTTAAGTAAGGTATTCATTATTTATAAATAAAAAAAATTTAAGTCCTAACCGATAAGGAACAATACAAAAAAACAAGCGTCGCATGCTGCATTAATAGGTAGGCAAATTTCAATACCCTCTTTTAAAAAAGTACAATTGTTTTGGTTAAATCTCTGTTTTTATGGCTGTTTTTTTTATATTTAACAAACAGAAAATCACTATGATTAAAATACTTTCCAGAAAAATAAAAGCCGATAATGACACAGGGTTTTCCAGTCTGGCAAGTACTCAGGGAGGAAGGATACTTAATAAAGACGGCTCCTTGAATATCGTCAGAACGGGACAATCTCCTCTTGAAAGGCTCAATTTTTTTCATGGTCTTATTTCCATGAACTGGACACACTTCAGTATTATCGTTTTATTATTTTATGTCTTTATGAATCTACTCTTCGGTTTGGTTTATTATTGGATTGGAGTAGAACACTTGAATGGCTCTGTGGCCAATAACGAATTAAATAAATTCCTAGAATCTTTTTTCTTTAGCACCCAGACCTTTGCTACCGTTGGCTATGGTCGAATTAACCCTACAGGAATTCTTACCAATCTCGTTTCTTCTCTAGAAGCCTTGTTGGGCGTATTGTCCTTGGCACTTGTAACTAGTTTGCTATATTCTCGTTTTTCAAAACCTAAATCAAAATTACTTTATAGTACTAACCTCCTTGTTGCGCCTTTCCATGGTGCTTCTGCTTTAATGTTTCGTTTTGCAAATGCGGATAACGAACAGCTCATTGAATGTGAAATGCAATTAGTACTTAGCATGACCATAAAAGAAAATGAAAAAGAAGAACGAAAATATTTTCCATTGAAACTTGAACGGAATAAAGTAGCTTCTTTGGCTATGAACTGGACGATTGTGCACCCGCTAAACGAAGACAGCCCTATTTATGAATATAGTGCGCAAGATTTGGCAGATTCCGATGCTGAGTTCATGATTTTGTTAAAAGCATTTGACAATACTTATTCTCAAGTTGTGCATACACGTTCCTCTTACAAACACGATGATATTATTTGGGGCGCAAAATTTAAACCTATGTATCATAAAGCTAAAAATGGCTCTTTTACTGTTTTAGAATTGGACAAAATTAGTGATTACGAGTTGGTTAAAAGTTGAAATTCAGTTCTGTCTCAGCGTATACTACTACTTATCTCAAGGAGAAAAAATAGCCGTGAATTATATAACTCTTTTTGAGTGTTATGCAATCATTCTCAAAAAGAATAAAGGCATCTTTGACTTGAAATTCAGGAACTATTATGGCATCCTCATTAGTACCAAAAAACACCGAAGTAATCTAGGTTAAGAAATACAAAACAGATTCATCTCTTTTTAAAAAAACAAGCATGGCGATACTTGTTCTTTTGTTTTTCTTGAATTTAAATGATAAATGCACTGGCTAGCCGGTGCATTTATCATTTAAATTCAAGAAAGAAGGATAATGGAAAGTAAGTGTTTGATACTAATAGGCATGCACCTGTCTGGCTAATCTTTAACGGCCTCTATATTGCAGAAAACCAGTTTAAATATAGGCTTAGAGCTTCTTGAAGCAGGGGAGGGGAATATAAAAGGTCATTTTGAAGATTGCGATTTTTATAATTTTCATAAAAAACGCTCGGTTCGCTTTTATTGAATAGTGAAGGATGGGACTTGAATACAATTGACGAATTAAATAAAGACTTGAATGCGGAAGCTTCCTTATTAATTAAAAAAAATAGTGGGAAATCACGGGTATGGAAAGATCCTAGAACTACTTTGTTTCTTGATTTTTGGGAAAAAAAATTGCCAGAAGCTAAATACCTTTTTATATATAGAAATCCATTATCCCGAATTTTAAAACGATGCATTGGTGGTCTTGAAATTTATACTTTATGCATTCGTTTCTTTATAAAGTTCCATATAAGTATATGTTTTTTAGTTTGGAAAAAATAGTTAATTAACTCAAGTGCTATAAATCCCAAAATAAAAGACAAACTATATTGTACCCATTCAGGCGTTTCGTTTACAATTATTTTTTTTCTGCCGGCCATTCCAAAAAGATTTTTGAGGTTTCTTTTTTCAGTCGCATAATGAGTAAAGGCATTCGTTACCCACAGCCCAACGGCAAAACCAACTAAGTTACCTAATACTTGTTGAATGAAAATATCCTTAATATTTTCTAATGAAATTTTTCTACGAAGAGGGGTAAATTCTTCCCCTTTATCCTCCCACACTTTTTTTATTTCATTAAAGTAGAAAAGATTTTTTTTACTCTCCTTAAGCCAGTTTAAAAGTTCTTCCTTTTCTGTAAGGCTTTCATTACCTGAAAGATGTTTTGAAATAAGCATCAGGAATTTGGGGTCTTGCATAAATTTATTGTTTATTATAATGGACTTATACTGATAATGGTGTTAAATAGTTTTGCTTTGCTGTGGTATAACATTTATGCTGTTATCGATGAGCACAACATAAATATTATACCACAGCTTGATAGAATGGTAAAGGTCTTTTTGTGGGGCTTTCTTATATCATATTTTCTTTCTACCTTTTGTCGAGAAATGTAGAAAATAATTTTAATCTTTCTCACATAGAAATTAACAAACTACTACTATATACTTACCCCATGAAAAATCGTATATTATTCTTTATTATTATAATTTCGCTTTTATTTTCTATCACTTCTTGCTCGAGTTTTATAAACATCAATGTAAGAATGCTGGAATCAGGAGGCGTCTATCTCAATCCTTCTATCAATACAGTAGCGCTGGTAAACCGAGCGGAATCTCCTAACAAAAAGGGAACGAGAGTAGAGGCTATCTTAACGATGGAAGGTAGGAATGAAGACAAGCAGGGGCGTCAGCAAATACTGGTGGGGTTGAACAATGCCCTGTTACAATCCCCAAGATTGAAAAGCAAAATTACAGGATTGGAATTAATGGGCGATGGCACAGGCACTACCTTTCCTGCTCCGTTGAGCTGGGACTCCATTGCATTACTATGTTCCCAGAATGAAGTAGACGCTTTAGTCGTATTAGAATCCTATGATTCCGATTGTATCGTTACGCATACTATGGGCAATGTTCAAGTAAATAATACATTCGGAATTCCTATTCCAACAGTACAATTTAACGTTACACAAAAAATTATTATCAAAGCAGGATTTAGAATATACGATCCTCAAAATAAAATAATAACCGATCAATATACTTTTTCCTATTGGAGAACATTTAATTCACAAGGTACTGGTTTAGGAGAAGCTATTGCGGCCTTAGTCGACAGGCAGCTTTCAATAAATCAAACAAGTTCGGATGCTGGTTATTATTATGAAAAACACATTTCTCCTTCTTGGATGAACGAAAGAAGAAGTCTATTTAAAAAAGCAGGCGGAAGTCCTTTCGCAATAGGTAGTAGAATGGCTATCGTTGGCAACTGGCAGGAAGCTGCTGAAAATTGGAAAAAAACATTACAAACTAGTTCCAATCGAAAAATTTGTGGAAGAGCAGCTTATAATCTAGCACTGGCAGCTGAAATGAAGGGAGATTTGAATGAGGCCAAAGACTGGATTTCTAAATCTTATGGTGTATACAACAATCGCCAAGCACCTTATTATCAAAATACGCTTAATAGAAGATACAATGAGCAGCTAAAATTAAACGAACAAATGAAATAGCAGATCATCTGTGAATTATATTTTAGAATTTTTATATTTACGCACCTACCCGTAAATTTTCGAATAAGTGCGTAGATGTAAAATTATTGTATCACAATAGTATTTCCTGCCATAGTGACTCCACCCGTTCTGGCTAATGCCTTACCATCAAGAGTTGCTCCTGTATCAAAAGTAATTGACTGATAAGCCATGATTGTTCCTTTGAAAACAGCGGTAGTTCCGAAGGCAGCAGAACTACCGACTTGCCAGAAGATATTAGATGCCTTTGCTCCTCCAATAAGGAAAACCTGACGCCCCGATGTCATCGTAAAACTAGAAGCTATTTGTATAATAAAGATTGCAGCTGAATTTCCTCTTGCATCAAAAGTAAGATCTCCTGATGATAATTCTAAGAAAGACGTTGATTTATAAAGACCAGGAGTAAGTGTAAGTCCTCCAACATTTCCCGATAAAATCACTATGTCCGTACAAGTCCTTCCTGCAGCATCGTTGTATGCAGTAGTCAAATCAAGTTTTGCCTGATTAGCTATATTGTCGTTGACGTGCAAAGTGCCTGTAAGGATTCCAGGAGGAAAGCCTCCTACTGAACTGCCAGGACTTAATCCCATATCACCTGTAATTTTTGTTGCTCCTGTGCTGGTAATTGCAGAGCCTGCAAGAACAGCTAAAATAGAAGCATCTACGCCCAGAGAAACGTTAGTCTGAACAGTAGTTTGAACAGGTATTGGTACCGTATTTACAACAGGAGGACTTGTTTTGTCTTTTTTGCATCCTGTAGCT
>JAYTHK010000371.1:0-8703 GCA_043732665.1 Cytophagales bacterium
TCCATTTTTTTATTATATTTAGTAAAATTAAACAACGGAAAAATGAAAAATTTAATCCCTGCATTTCTTTTGATATGCCTTCTCGTTTCCTGTGGTGGCTCCAAATCTGGACTTCATAGCCATAAAGCAAAAAGACCACCTTGCACGAAATAACTATTAATTTTTGAATTTTAAGTTTTGAATTTTGAATGATCTTATATGGTTTATAAAGCATAAAGATCATTCCTTATGTGCTTAGAAACAAACAATCATAATTCATTTACACTTGTCACAAAAATCGAAAATATTTCCTTTAGAAAAAAGCGACTTGCATCACCGCAACAAACATCGCTCTCGTTACGACTTTAAACAACTCAGTATTAGTTGCCCCGAACTTAAAGCCTTTGTATCTATCAATAAATACGGCAACGAATCGATAGATTTCAGCAATCCTGATGCGGTGAAAACGCTGAACAGGGCTTTGTTAAATTATTTTTATGCCATTAAAAACTGGGATATTCCAGCCAATTACCTCTGCCCCCCCATTCCTGGAAGGGCAGACTACATCCATTATATGGCAGATCTTCTAAGTGCTAGCAATAAAGGAGTGCTTCCAAATGGAAAGTCTATTAAGGTTTTGGATATTGGCATCGGGGCAAATTGTGTTTATCCCATTATTGGAAATCATGAGTACGGGTGGAATTTTGTTGGTTCTGATATCGATGTTGTAGCAATCAATGCTGCGAAGAAAATAATACGCTTGAATGCTCCTTTAGAAGGGAAAATCGAATGCAGGCTTCAACCCTCTTCTTCTGATATTTTCAAAGGTATTATAGAACAAAATGAAGCCTTTGACCTATCTATTTGTAATCCCCCATTTCATTCGTCTCTGGCGGAAGCCAACGATGGAACGGAACGGAAATGGAAAAATTTAGGCATAAAAAAGATCGCCAAAACTGCTTTAAATTTTGGCGGTCAAAATACCGAATTATGGTGTGAAGGAGGAGAAGAAACCTTTATTCATAAAATGATCGAACAGAGTGCTTTATTGCCCACAAAATGTTTTTGGTATTCTTCTCTTATATCCAAAAGCTCCAACCTTCCCATTGTTTACAACGCACTCTCAAAAGTAAAAGCATTAGACGTAAAAACCATTAACATGGCACAAGGCCAAAAAATTAGTCGTATAGTAGCTTGGACTTTTTTAAACGAACAGCAACAAGTCGAGTGGCGAACGAAACGGTGGAAAATGTATAATTAATTACGTTTTTTTACTGGCGAATACGCCAGCAAAAACAATTCAACAACACAACTCAACAAAATCCATTAATCAGTAAAATCAACGGCTCTATTTGGCAAGTTTTACGTCGATAGCATTCAGTCCTTTTGGCCCCATCTCTACTTCGAACGTAACTTTATTATTCTCTTTTATCTTATCTCTAAGTCCGTTGATGTGAACGAATACGCTGTCTTGAGTATCCATGTCTTTGATAAAACCATATCCCTTCGATTCGTTAAAAAAAGTTACGATACCAGTTCTAATCGTTTTGGTTGGAATAGCTTCATGTTTGGCAACTCCGATGATCATGTCCTCTTCTCTTACTTTTAACTTTTTAGTAGGGTCTGGAGGTGTTGAAGAAAGATTTCCATTTTCATCTACATAAGCCATCATATCTTCCAAGCTACTGCCTTGTTTGGCGTTGGCTTTTCTGTCTTCTTTTTTCTGCTCTTTTTCTTGTTTCTTTTTTTGTTTCTTTTTTTCCGCTTCTTTTTTATTAAATGTTTCTTGAGATTTTGCCATAAGTTACTACTGCTTTCTAAATTTAATAATCATTCTATTTATATAGTTAACAATCCCAATACTCCTTAAGAATACAAAGACTCTGCAATTTACAACATCTTTTTGTCTTTTATGTCAGTATTTGGAGGAACATTTTCAAATGTTCCCCTTATTTGGCGTTTACACAAAAAAATGTTATGATTGGTAAAGGAATTCCCCTATTCTACATTCTTCCCATAATACCAGCAAATTTCAGTCAAGGGACAGTCTCCACATTTCGGACTTCGTGCCACACAAATATAACGCCCATGCAAGATTAGCCAATGATGCGCTACATGTACATATTCGCTGGGAATATATTTCATTAATTGTTTTTCTACTTCAAGAGGTGTGTTAGCCGTTTGAGTTACCAATCCCAATCTTTTCGAAACTCTAAAAACATGTGTATCTACCGCCATTGCTGGCTGATTGAAAATTACGGAACTAATCACATTGGCTGTTTTCCTTCCTACACCAGGCATTTTCTGAAGATCGTCTACATCACTTGGAACTTCTCCTTTAAATTCTCCAATCAATATGTTCGCCATTCCAACTAGGTGTTTTGCTTTATTATTAGGAAAGGAAATACTTCTGATATAATCAAAGACATCTTCTACTGAAGCTTTCGCGAGTTCATAAGCAGTAGGAAAACGATGAAAAAGTGCAGGAGTTGTCATATTTACCCGCTTATCCGTGCATTGAGCACTGAGGATAACGGCTACCAGCAGTTCATAAGGATTAGAATAATGTAATTCTGTTTGAGCATCGGGAGCATGCTCTTTAAAGTAATTAATAAACCTCTCAAATCGTTCTTTTTTCTGCATTGCCAATCAAATAAATTATACCCTAAAGTAAGGTAGAATTTATTGATTAAAAAATGGACTATTTCATAACCTTTATATTGTATCAGGCGTTTTAGTTGCTGCACAACATAAATGTTATGCAGCAACTAAAACGTCATAAAGGAAGCTGAATAATATAAAATATTCTCGATACTTTTTTGTCTTGGTCGGAAAGACAACTGATCGAGCGCTCCTTTCATTTGTTCGAATGCCTCTTTTTCTTCTGAAAGAATAGAGTTTAAAATACATTCTGTTTGAAAATCCTTTTGCGATTTTTCGCTTGTTTCTTTGTAAATATTAAGGATTACTTCATTGGGAGTAGTTGTTATTATCATAGGCTAAATTATGCTCGTTTTGCAATTGTTTCCTGAGATTGATCAGGGCGTAACGCATTCTACCAAGGGCAGTGTTAATGCTCACTCCTGTTTCTTCGGCTATCTCCTGAAAACTCATGTCGGCATAGTGCCTCATCATGACTACTTCCCTCTGAACTTCTGGGAGCGCCTGTATCGTTCTTTTTAATAACGCATGAGTGTCTTCTTTTATTTTAATATACTCCACAGATTCTTCAGAAAAATCCATTGAGTTATACACTCTTGGCACTTCGTCAATATCGTGGTGAGGGTATCTTTTATCCTTACGGAAACTGTCAATGGCCATATTTCTGGCTATTCGGCATACCCATTGCACAAATTTACCTTCGTTATTGTACTCTCCAGCTTTCAGTTTGCGGATTACCTTGAAGAATGTATCCTGCAAAAGATCTTCTGCATGGTCACGGTCTTTTACAATTAGAAAAATTGTAGTTAAAACTTTGGATTTATGCCTTTTTAGGAGAATAGCAAAAGCTCCTTCACTGCCTTTAACATATTGCGATACTAATTCAGCGTCGCTCATTTTGTTAATCATCATAAGACTCTATTTTTTGGTAAAGTAGAGGTTTATCTCATAGGCAGCTTTTCAGGTGTTTTTTGTGTATTATTATTATTTGAAGTACTAAACTAGTAACAAAATGTCGTGTTTGCAACATTTCATATACTCATTATACTATCATCTCCCATTTAAGGTTTCATGGATTGATGTTTATTTTTAAAAAAAAGTAACCTTATTTTAAAAAGACATTAGATTTTAGACCTTAGACCTTAGATTCAAATTATTATCAATCGATTGATTTTATGATGTCTAAGGTCTAATATCTAGTTTTCTATAATTCACAATACAAGCCATCATCGGTCAGATTTTTACAAGGATTTCTCCAGGTAAAATTAGGGCCTTCTATTTTCATAAGTCCTTCTGCTTCCTCTGGCCCCCATGTTCCAGCAGGATAACCGTATACTTTCAGGTCTTTATTTTTTTCCCATTCCTGAAGAATTGGATCAATAAATTCCCAAGCCGACTCCACAGCGTCACCACGTGCATAAAGCGTAGAATCTCCTTGTATACAATCTAAAATAAGTCTTTCGTAAGCTCCTGGAACATAGACATTAGTCAAATCTGAATAGTGAAAATCCATATTCACAGTATCCACCCTATAACCAGCACCTGGCACTTTCATTCCAAATTTCAATAATATCCCTTCATCTGGCTGGATACGAATAATCAATTGGTTGTTTGTGCTCTGCATGTGCTCATCGTATGCAAATAAGTGGTGAGGAGTTTGTTTAAAAGTAATTACTACTTCCGTAGCACGGGTTGGTAATTTCTTTCCAGTTCTAATAAAAAACGGTACGCCAGCCCATCTCCAATTGTCTATGAAGAGTTTCATGGCAATAAAAGTTTCTGTACGCGAATCTTTTGGAACGCCTTCTTCGTCACGATACCCTTTTACTTCTTCATTTTTGATTTTAGAAGCGGTGTACTGACCACGAATTACATTTTTTTCAATATCTTCTTTCGTCATCGGACGAATTGATTGGAACACTTTCACTTGTTCACTCCGAATAAACCTCGAATTTGCTAACACGGGAGGTTCCATTGCCACGATAGATACTACTTGTAAAAGGTGATTTTGAACCATATCTCTTGTAGCTCCAGAAGTATCGTAGTAACCTCCGCGTTTCTCAACACCAACTTCTTCTGCAGCAGTAATTTCAATCTGTTGAATATAATTTCTGTTCCAAAGCGGTTCAAAAACTCCATTGGAAAACCTTGTTACCATTAAATTTTGAACAGTTTCCTTTCCCAAATAATGATCAATACGATAGATTTGATCTTCTTTCATACAACTCAATAATTTTTTATTCAAATCTTGAGCAGTAGCCAAACTATAGCCGAAAGGTTTTTCTACAATAAGTCTTTTCCAACCATTAGTTTCGTCTGTAAGGCCGTGTGCGAAAAGGTTGGCAGGAATTATTTCATACAAACTTGGAGGCGTGGAAAGATAAAACACATAATTGCTGTCTGTTTTATTTTCTGCACTAAGCTTATCTAATCTTGTTTTCAAAACACCATAATCGTCTACGTTTGAGGTGTCAATTCCTTGGTAAAATATTTTCTTGGAAAAAGTATCGTAATGCTCTTTTGTGGCATTTTTCTTAGCGTTTACTTCTTTATTGTCAAAAATAACTTTTTTTCTAAATTCATCGTCCGTCATAGCCGTGCGACTTACGCCTACTACAGCGAAGTTTTCTGGAAGAAACTTGCCTAAAAACAGGTCAAACACTGCCGGAATCAATTTACGGAACGTCAAATCTCCTGATGCTCCGAATATTACCAATGTACAATTATTGTTCTTTTTCATAAAATAGAAACTGTTTACTAAAAATATATGGGTAAGGTTACCTAATTTATATTTAAACCACAAAAGTTTAACTGTTATTTTTTATCAGGATAATTTTTAAATTGCTTCGTAAAAGAGATTTTAGAGATTAGACTTTTAGAGATTAGAGATTAGGCAAAAAATAATTTTGTACCTACTCTTTGTATTTCGAGATTCTACTGATCTAAAGTCTATAGTCTAACCTCTAAAGTCTACTAAAAAATGAGCGATACAAAATATGATTTTGGCCTTGTAGGTCTCGGCGTAATGGGCCGTAACTTTATTCTGAATGTGGCCAGTAACAAATTTTCTGCCATAGGGCTTGACAAAGATCCTGAAAAAGCAAAAGCAATGGACGAAGAAGCTAAACACGATGGCTTTAATGCAAAAGGAACTACTTCTTCCAAAGAATTTATTGACTCTTTAAAAAAACCAAGAGTAATCATGATGTTGGTGCCTGCTGGAGCACCAGTAGATTCAGTCATCAACGACTTGACTCCATTATTGGACAAAGGCGATTTGTTAATAGATGGAGGAAACTCTTTCTATACCGATACAGACAGAAGAGAAAAAGAATGCGAAGCCAAAGGCCTACACTTTATCGGTGCAGGTGTTTCGGGTGGTTCTAAAGGTGCTCGTTTCGGTCCAAGTATTATGCCTGGCGGACCAGAAGTATCGTACAATATTGTAAAACCAATTTTCGAAGCCGTAGCAGCCAAAGTAAACGGCGAACCATGTGTAGCGTATATCGGTCCGAAATCGGCTGGTAACTATGTAAAAATGGTGCACAACGGTATTGAGTACGGTTTAATGCAATTGATCTCTGAAGTCTATGATGTGATGAAAAGAGGTTTGGGCATGAGCAACGAAGAAATTCAAAAGACTTTTGCAAAATGGAACGAAGGTAAACTTCAATCTTTTCTTGTAGAAATAACTGCAAAAATATTAACTAAAAAAGACGACTTGGGTACTGGTTGGTTAGTCGATATGATTCAGGATAAAGGAAAACAAAAAGGTACTGGAAAATGGACATCTCAAAATGCCATGGATCTCGGTGTACCTATTCCTACCGTAGATATGGCAGTGAATATGCGTGAGATTTCTGCCTACAAAGCAGACCGTTTAGAAATAGAAAAATTATACGACATTGCTCCTGAAAAGTCAACGCTCGATAAAGATGCTGCTGTTAAGCTTTTGGAAGACGCACTTTATTTCAGTTACATTATTTCTTACACACAAGGAATGTCAATGTTGGCACAAGCTTCGGGAGAATACAAGTACAATCTAAACTTAGTAGAGATTGCAAAAATATGGAGAGGAGGTTGTATTATCCGTGCAGTTTTATTGGAAGATATTATGCAAGCCTTTAAGAAAAACCCTTCTTTAAAAAGTCTTTTATTGGACAAAACGTTTTCAGAAAAAATCATTTCTGTACAAGGAGCTGCGAGAAAAATTGTAAAGCTTGGCATTGACAACGGTATTGCTTTAGCCAGTCTTACAGCTTCCCTTACTTATTTTGACGCCATGCGTACAGGAAGACTTCCTCTAAATCTAGTACAAGCGCAACGTGACTTATTCGGCTCTCATACTTATGAGCGAACGGATAGAGACGGGGTGTTTCATACAGAGTGGGAATAGGGTTTAGTAATAAGTCTTGAGTTATTGGTATTATAAAAAAGCCGGATGAAAATTCGGTCTTTTTTATAATTATGGCACATCAAAAATACGATACTGGAGTAAATAAATAGAGGAGAAGTAAAAGGCACGCACTACTTACTTAATTGTTTGTAATAGGAATGTTTGTCCTTGCTTTTTACTTCTCACTTTTCACCTATTTGATAACGCTATTCATAACAGCCAAATTATACAAAAATATTTAACGCAAACTATTATAGAAAAATTGCCTAAATTTCGGACAAATAACTTTTCTGTTTTTTCTAATTAATACCACTTTGTTTCTAGGATATTTTACAGAAAAGGAGATACTTATTTTTTTGGTTTCAGCAGGCTTTATGGTCAATTTCCAAGTAAGCTTTCCAGACAAATCATCTTTCGCCGCTCCAGATATTTCTTTTACATTTACTTCTATTTCGCTTTCTTGTGCTATCGGCACTTGATCGATCAACTCAATATCGATTGGCGTGCTGTTTGTATTTCTAACATCAATAGCATACATAAAGCTCTCTTTGCGATTAGAGCCAATAAATTTTTCTTCGCCATAGTCTTGTTTTTTTACACGACTTACAACTACTTTTCTATCTCTTCCCAAAAAAAATTCCAATGTATCGCTGGAGGTTTCAGTATTCACCGACGACTTTCCAACATAGGTGTCGTCAATATATACATTGGCGTCTCCTTCTATAAGATTCAGAGATTCCCATCCTGTTACTTTGCCTATTAAGAAAACATCTTTATCAATCTTAGGTACACAATAATAATTGTAACTGGCTGGCAAATCGTATTCGTTCACATCTACGATATAAGGCAAACCATCTGAAGGAATGGATGTGATTTTTTTGATCAAAAATTCAGCACTTACCTCCGAAACCTCTACTTCAGAATACTCCACCGCTACTTGTCGATTTACAACGCTACCATTCAAGTCTATGCGCATTTGCATATTGTTCAACCTACCTTCGCCTCCGGAGGCAATTGTTTGTCGCACTTTGCCTCTTTTATTATAAAAAAAATCTAAACCCCAAGCCTCCAAAGATGGTTTCTCCATTTTTCTTGACGGATCTGCTGTTGAAAGTGTTAGTTTAACTTTCTCCCAATCTTCTCCAGTTCCATTAAAGAATTCTGCTCTGTATTCAAAATAAATTGGAGAGCCCGCACCTGATGTAAGAATATCGTATTCTGGCACCCAAGCCGCTACTCCAGCCAAATAGATTAATCAATCTTGGCTTGAGAGGACGTTGGAGCATCTACTATTAATAGTATATTGGAAGTGGGGACTTTGTCCTTACCACTTAATTCTGTGAGCTGAGCGTTGTTTTGCACAATAAGATTACTAAGTCTTCGCTCCTCTTGATTCATCGCAAATAATTTATCGTTCAACTCTTTTATTTTGGTGCTATAAAAAAACGTAGCTGCGGTAAGTTCCACGATTCCAACTCCTCCTCCTTCGCCTATTCTGGAACTGTTATCAGTCAAAAGTTTTTTCTCTTGCTCATATACTCCCTTGTCAGAGTGCAATTTTTCCAATTGCATTTGTATACTTTCTAAAGAATCTTTCAACACTAAAATACGTTTGTTTTGTCGCTTATTATTCAAAATCATTTTCTTTTGAAATGGATATTATTTTT
>JAYTHK010000372.1:0-8698 GCA_043732665.1 Cytophagales bacterium
CTATTTGAAGGTTTATATTTTTTATGGCATCCGCTAGCTGTGGGTCGGGTAATAGAGGCAGCGAAGGAATAAAAGAATTTAAGTCTTTGTTTTGCTTAATTAACTCTTCTAAATCAGTTAATAATGAAATTTTCAATTTAAGATTTAGCTTTTCATTGTCTAGTGTTTCTATTTTTAACATAGCACGTCCAAAATCGCTCTTTACATCTACTGTTTTGTTTCTACGAAAAAACGATTCCATTCTATTTTCAGCTTCCTCAAGATCTCTTTCTGTTCTGGCTAAAGATAATTCTAAGAATTTTATCGTTTGTTCATGTGTTCTCGAACGTGCAGCAATAGTTTCCTGTAGATAAACGCTGTCAATGGCATTAACAACATCTGTAGCCTTTAAGGAACTGAAATCTTTAAAGGAAACTTTTATCGTGCTTGCATCAAGGTTGAGGATAGCTACAGAAAGATTTTGCGAGATAAACCCAATTAAATTTTCTTTAGAATATATTTGAAAGAAATAAGGAATATTGAATACTCCATCGTTGAAATTTTTGGTTTTAGATATTTTAAAAGAGAAGTCTGGCTCGTTGTTTATAGTCTCTTTAAATTTGTATATGCGGACTACTTCCTGTTCTCCTGTTTTGTAAGTTAATTTGAACTTCTCTTCATTTAAAATCACTATATTAAACGGTTTGTCGTAGTAAATAGGATTTGTAATAGTATACTCAACGCTAAAGGGAGCGGTTTTGTATTTTTCTTCAACTAAGATTTTTCCATAAGCAAAGTAGTTTACTTCAAGATCCATTCGTTCTATTACTTTCTCCGCTACTAATCTAGACTTTAGGAATTCTATTTCGCCCGATATAGTAGTGAACTTTGTCGCTTCTTGGACGTTTTCATCTTTGAAGTTTTTGAATCCTAAAACCCCTGCATTACTTTTAAGATCAAGTTTTAAGATAGAAGAAGATTCGTAAATGGGTTTGGTGTATCTGTTGAATAGAAATCCTCCCAGAACAGAACTGCCAAGAATAATAATAAGCCAAATAATACTTTTTTTGCTTACGACCAAAAGTGTTGCAATGTCAAAGTCACTTAAAAAGTCACCATAGTCGCCATCGCTATTTTCTTTGAATCGCTTAAGTATTTCTTCGTTTTCAGAAATGTTATTCTCTGTTACTGGCATGTTACGGTTTTTTATTGAGGTTGGCGAGAAGTAGAATGGTTGTAATAACAGAAGATACCACAGAAAGAATAGGATAAATATCTTGCATAAATTGCGGGAAGCGCCTTCTTACTGGTTCGATATATATAATATCGTTTGCTTCTACCGTTAAGGTTGCTTTCTTCATCCCTTCAATGGTAGTTAGATTGATAATACTTACATCAGGCTTCTTTAAATCCCCTCTTATTAATCTTATATTTCCTGCTCTGCTTTCGTTATTGACGCCGCCATATAAGGCAATCACTTCAATAAGACTGATGTTATCATTTTCAAGAGGAATTACCTTGCCTCCTAAAGCGCCTAATACCACTACCCGTTTATTCGCTATTTTTGTATTTACAAAGACGTTATAGTAATATTTACCATATTCTATACTTAGTAAACTGTCACATTGTCGAATGGTATATCCTTCTACTTTTATATCTCCCACCATTGGCAAGAAGACTTTACCATTTTGCCTTACTAAGTATCTAATGTCGTTGTTTTGGATACTACTCATCTGAACTCCAGTTGACTTCATTAACTCATAATCTGGATCAATTATTCGTTCTCCATTATGTGTGTATACTTTTATCGTAATATAATCATTGCGTGTAATAATAAAATTCTTGTCAGATTCAAGATTGGCTTTACGCACAGAGTCTACCACATAGTCGTAGTCTGTTTTAAACATGATGTTTGATTTGTAGACTTTGCAAGAATAAAGTAGCGGAATCGACAATACGACCAAAAAGAATTTATAAATCTTCATTAAAATTTAATTATTTGTTCTTTAATTAATTTATCGCAACGATACAGTAACGAGTTCAGTCTAAGATATGAATATTAAAGAGTTGCTGTTAACCCAACTTCACCTTTACAAAATAGTCTCTTCCTAAATCTATAATTTCAGCTTTGTCTCCCCACTTTACGTTTTTTAACATAACGTTTAAATCCTCTTTTGTGAAAAGATACAAAGGGCAATTTCTCATGTTGTACCTGATTTTTCTTTGCCAAGCCAGAAAACCTCCCTTTTTAGGGAAACTCATATAAATTTCTTTAGAAACATCTTTTTCTAGTTTTAAGAATATTTGTTCAGGTTCTCTGATATAATCAAAAAAGCCCATCAGGCAAGCTGCATCAAATTTTGTAGAAAAGGAATGGCTGAGGTAGTCTGCCAAAATATATTGAGCTTTGCCTTCTTGTATATATTTTCCTGTTTTTTGTTTTGCAATTTTAAGCATGCCTTCCGCTATATCCAGACCTGTAACATTTTTGCCTTGATTCAAGAATGCGTCACAGTAATGACCTGACCCGCAACCGATGTCAAGTACTGACCCAATTTGGGATTGAGCCGTATTTTTCAAACATTCCTGGTAACGCAGGTACATGGATTGTCTAAATAACTTATCGGATATTTTATCCATTATTCCTCTATTCGCAGTATGTCCGTATATACTGTCAAAATCTGTTGCATATCCGTCAAAAAAAGATTTCACATCTTGTAATTCTGATTCTTTCGCACTTGTATTCATAAACGTTCTATTTAGTGTTTTTAATTATATTTATTAAAGGGGCAAAATCAAAGTCTCCTAGCAATTTTTCTATTTTCTTTTCTGTACTTTTTAAATTATAATAGTGAGTGTATTGGATTCTTTTACTTAATCCCTTTACATAAGGATGTTCTGGATCCAATTCCCAAGGATGAATATAGAAAATCCCTGGGCGATTTTTATTGATCTCTCTCATTTTATGGCGAAATACAGAATAAGGCAATATTCTGAAATAAGCCCCCCCCAAACCAGGGTCAAAGTTAAGTATTTTAAAGGTACTTATTGGTGCTTCCCATAGTCTATTTTCCAATTGATGAATATGAGCAGGATATCCAGGCATTCCGGTTCTTTTATTATCTCCAGGATATATACTTGAGTCGTATAAAAAACCTTGCTCTTTTAAGATATCTAGCGACCACCAACTTCTTTGGTCTATAGAAAAATAAGGTGCCCTAAAACCAATATACTTAGTGTCGAATTGTTTAATAAGATCGTTACACAATTGTATTTCTTTTCTGAAATCATCGGGTTGCATGGTGTAAAGTGCTTGATGAGAATAGGTATGGCAGCCTATTTCATGGCCTTCCGAAATAATTTCTTTGATAATTTCTGGATGATCCTCTATGAGTTTTCCTAAGATAAAATATGTTGCCTTGATCTTCTTTTTGGAAAATAAATTCAAAAGTTTATCATGTCCTATACGGATTCTTTTCTCATAATTTTGCCATTCTGAAGCCTCCAAGCCAATTCCTTGGTACCAATCTTCTAAATCTACCGTAAAAGCATTTTGCATTGAAGCGTAATTAAATCTCTTAAAACAATCTTATTATTATTAATTATTGGCACAAAGTTACACTGCCGTCTCACTATATATTTCTCTCAGTTGAATTGCCATAAGATTCGAATTCCAGTTTTTTATCACGTGGTTATAAGAGTTTTGGGTAAATTTTTGTCTTAAATTAATATCCATTAATAGCTTTCGGGCATAAAAAGTAAGCGCCTCTACATCGTATTGTTTTACAATATAACCACTTTGTTCGTGCGTGATCACTTCCCGTATACCTTCTACCTCAAAAGCTACTATAGGCACTTTCATGAGCGAAGCTTCTACCGTTACCCTTGGCAATCCTTCTCTTAGAGAAGTAAACATAAATAAATCTGTGATGGCCAAAATTTCAGCTACATTTTCCCTGTAGCCAGCAAATACTACACTAGAAACTAAATTAAGTTTTTCTACCAATTGTTTACACTCTTCTAGCAATTCCCCTTCTCCTACAAATACCAATTTAAGAGCAGGAAATTCCTTTTTAAGTGCTGCAAAAGATTCTATCGTATACCGCTGGGCTTTTGAAAAAGAAAATCGACCCACATTTGTAATTACGATAGCGCTCGCAGACAAGCCTAGTCCTATCTTAACCTGCTTTTTCTGCTCTTCCGACAATTGTGCTTTAGTAAAAAAATCGGAGAGTTCAATGCCACTTCTTACTACTTTGTATGGAATAGTTTTTCCAATATTGTTTTTGTGATAATGATACATCACCTCTTCGCTTACCGAAATAATAATATCGCTAACACCTATAGTGTATTTTTCTAACGCTATATAAAAACGTCTCTTAAGATTGCTCATTGGGTCGTTGAACGTGACTCCATGTAATCCATATATAATATACTTGCAACCCGCCAGCCAAGCAGCTAGTTTAGTTATAAAACTAGCCTTAGTTTCATGGGTATGCACGATGTCGTACTTTTCTCGTTTAATCAATCTGTAAAAAAAGAGTAATGCTCTAAGGTCTTTAAGCGGGCTGATTTTATTAATTAAATCTTTACAGATAATAATTTTGATAGAAGGGTCTTTTTCAAATGGATTGACTTGAAAATCTATGCCCGAGGCCAGATGAAACTCGAATTCGTGTTTGAGTTTTTCTATTGTGTAATAGATGTTATTTTCTACCCCGCCTCCTCTTACCAATCTAGTGGTGGTATGGAGTATTTTTAATTTTTTCATTCTGAAAATTAAATTGCTTGATTATATTTATCATAAGAAAAGCCGATCTACAACCGGCTTTTCTTATGATAAATATAATTTTTTACGCCCCTACCAATTTTTTATAAGCGCCTGCGTCCAAGAGGGCATCGAGCTCTGATGGATTGTCTATAGAAACTTTCACAATCCATCCTTTTGTATAAGCATTGGAATTTACGAATTCAGGATTAGCTTCTAATTCAAGATTTACCTCTAATACTTTTCCAGTAATGGGCATAAATAAATCCGAAACCGTTTTTACGGCTTCAACTATGCCAAAAACATCGCCGTGCTTTATCGTTTGACCTACTGTATTGATGTCAAGAAACACGATATCGCCAAGTTCTTTTTGAGCAAAATCAGTAATGCCAACAAGAGCAGTAGAGCCTTCTATTTTTATCCATTCATGATCCTTGGAATACTTCAGTTCGGATGGGAAATTCATAATTACGTTAAGATTAAAATTCTGTGCTAAAATAAAGGTTTTTTTAGCAATATAACAACTATTGCTGGTAGAAATCAGTTGCACCAGTGCTGCTGAAACCTATCCGTTGAACGGTCGTAGGCAGAACAATACAACTATCTATATTTCTTCGTACGGTATATTTTTCGTTAATTTGTCAGAACATTTGTATAGAAAAGGTCATTCAACGCCGCCAAAGTGAAAAATATTCGTAATATTATTTTTTTAAAAGACGTACTTCTATTAACATTATCAGCATTTGGAGGGCCTCAGGCGCATTTGGCTTTGTTTCAGAAAATATTGGTGAAAAAACGAGCCTATATTTCAGAATCTGAACTTATTGACCTTAATTCTTTTTGTCAAATCCTACCTGGTCCAGCTTCTACCCAAACGCTTACAGCCGTTGGGTATAAAATGGGAGGCCCTTGGTTGGCTTTTTTGACACTTTTGGTATGGATTCTTCCAGCGTGCACTGTAATGACTTTTGCCGCAGTTGGAATTACGTATTGGGTAGATCAGGAAACGCTAAAAAATAGTACAAAATACATTCAACCCATGGCTGTTGCATTTGTGATGTATGCCGCTTACCGTATAAGTTTGATGGTGGTGAAAACGGCAACGAGTTACATCATCTTCGTACTGTCTGCCGTATTCTGTTTCTTTGTTCCATCGCCTGCTATTTTTCCTATCGTACTTCTTATGGGAGGGTTTGCTACTTCGTTTCAATGGAAAAAACAAACTATAAAAAAGAAGCGAAATCCCTGGAACATTAAATGGGCTAACCTTACTATTTTTGTCAGCATTTTTGTAGGGTCCGCGGTACTTGGTCGATTGACTTATTTATACTTACCAGAATATTCATTGCCTTTCCGTCTTTTTGAAAATTTTTATAGAAATGGAAGTCTTCTTTTTGGCGGTGGAGAGGCGCTCAGTGCTTATTTCATCAAAGAATTCGTAGAATTCAAAGAACTCTTAACTATAGATCAGCTACTTACGGGTTTCGCTTTACAAAAAACACTGCCTGGTCCTTTGTTTGCCTTCAGTTCTTATGTGGGAGCGATTGCATTACAGAAGGATTTTGGACTTTTAGGACTAGCATTGGGAGGAGTAATTGGTGCAGTTGGTATTTTTTTACCAGGTACTATTCTTATCTTTTTTCTAATTCCTATCTGGGAGAAACTTAAAGAAAATCGCGTAATGAAAGCTTCATTGGAAGGAATAAATGCAGCAAGTGCCGGCTTGGTAACGGCTACAGGACTCACTCTGTTTTGGCCTATTTTAGATTTGTCTGGTGTGGCGGCGGCTTCTACTATTTTTGTTATTTTAGCCACCATTGTCATTCTTATTCTTACAAAAATTCCTCCTGCCTATATCCTACTCATGGGGTTAATCGCAGGGTTTATATTTTAAAAAATTTTCAATATCGAAATGTGAGAAGTGAAATGTAAAAATAGTTCCGCTCAATTGTTTCTTTTACTTCTCAGATTTCACCCTGTTATTTAAACAATCGTTTATCTGCTAGTACGCCTCCTTTTTTGTAATTTTTGATTCAACTTCCAGCTAAGCCAAGCAGATCCAGCACCAATCAACATCCCAGCGGCTACATCCGATGGATAATGCACGCCCAAATACATTCTGCTATAACCAACTGCACCTGCCCAAGCATAAGCAGGAACGATGACGTACCATTTCGGAAAATTAAGACTCAACGATGTGGCCGTTTCAAATGCAGCAGTAACATGCCCAGAAGGGAAAGACGAGGAACTTTCTTTTACTTTTGGCGTGATGAAGCTATAGGTTTCATAAGGCCTGGCTCTGTTTATAGTATGTTTTAATAGCAACGCCAATGACATGGAAAAGCCTATTCCTGCTACCATTTGATAGGATTTATAGCGTAGCGTTTTGTCTTTTTTCAAAACACTGAGAGAGAATATTGAAATGGGAGCAGCCATACTTATTAGGTAGGAGGAAGAGGAAATTCCTTTAAAAAAAGTAGTCGCAGACGTGTTTTCCTGTGAGGGATTAATAGTCTTAAGCAGCTCAATATCTAGGTTTTGCGCTCCGATTGTTTGACTTGTAATTAGGAAAAGGAAAAGAAATGCTTTTTTCATGAAGCATGAATTTATAACTTACCATTGTATTAAAACAGTTTTATGATAAAAAATTTACTAAAATCTGCTTTGGGACGGTTTCGAATAGTAGCCTTTCTGGAAGGTGTTTCTTTTCTGATTTTGCTTTTCATCGCTATGCCACTGAAATATTTTGCAGGAATTCCATTGGCAGTGAGACATATAGGCATGGCTCATGGTGTATTATTTATTTTATATCTATTCGCGGTAGCCCATGTCATGTATTCGTTGAAATGGTCTATTGGCAAAGGGCTTATCGCTGTATTTGCTTCTTTGGTTCCTTTTGGGACGTTTATTCTGGATGCTAAGATATTAAAGGAAGAGATGCCTCCGGATTCGAGTAAATGAGTAGCATTTTTTGGATTTATATAGAAATAACTCTAAAATTATTCATTAGGCTTGTTTTTTTCTGTTGAAATATTCTATAATTTAGCATCATCGTATTAAACTTTATATTTATGGCATTTATTAGTATTACATTAATCATTTTAGGCTTTCTTCTTTCGGTTTATGGAGGAGTTATATTTTCGTTATCAAATAAAATGAGAACGCCTTCTGGCGACTTAGACCAATCTAAAATCACAATGTTTAGTATTATTATGGCTTTATCTGCAATAATGGTAATCGCTGGAGTGCTTGGATATTATTTCCTAAGAGGCAATCTGCCTTATTATAATAATTAAGAATAATCTATCTCAATAATACAAAAGGGTTATACAATTTCGATTGTATAACCCTTTTGTATTATTGAGTGTTTAAATATAGTTTTTGAAAATCATATAAAAAATAGCTCTAAAAACAAAAAGAGTCTTAGTGACAACTAAGACTCTTTTTTGCTCCCCCTCTTGGGCTCGAACCAAGGACCCCATGATTAACAGTCATGTGCTCTAACCAGCTGAGCTAAGGAGGAATTTCTACATTCCCATAAAATTGGAGTGCAATATTAGGTTAACCTTTTAAAATTTGCAATAAAAGCGGTGAAATTATTTGCTAAAATAATAAAATAAGACACATTGTCTTGTTTTATTATCGATAAATACTTAAAAATGACACATTGTCTTATTTTATTATTTTAAAATCCCTTGGTATGAAATTTTCTAATTTGTTTTTCATAATGTTAAACTTAAAAGAGGAGGAAATATGAACACTATAGTTAAAAACACCTTCCAAAACGGAAGATTTGTTACAAGGACTTATTCTGACTTGTTGGACAGTTTTTTTAGAGACTCATTCTTAGAAAGTAGAAATGGCAAATTTTCGCCACCAGCCGATATAGCGGAAGACGAAAAAGGGTATTACATAGCGTTGACTTTGGCAGGGGTTAACAAAGAAGAAGTT
>JAYTHK010000373.1:0-8690 GCA_043732665.1 Cytophagales bacterium
CCACCTATATGATGGTTTGCAATTTTCTTTGTACTTGCTAACAAATTCTTAGATCCTGATTTAAAATATTTATCTAAGAATGTAATAAGAGGATAGTAAACAACTAAAGAAGCGAGCATCTGTATCGCTGTAGAACGATAAGGCATTTCACTACTTTTGTATTTTTGCATCACTAAAAAGAAAAACGCGCTGAGCAATTCCGCCAATAATATAGCGATACCGATGATTACATATTTCGTTATTTTCTTACTCATGAATACTGTTATTTCTCTGGCGTGGCTCCATATTCAGCATTAAGTCCGTTTACTACTTGTTTTGTAATGTCAAGGCTGTCGTTTACATAAAGTAGGTTAGAACCTTCTGCATAGCCCATCACATAAGAATAATTATGCTCTTTGCTTTTCTTTTTTAAGTAGTTTAATACATACTGCAAAAATAGCTGATTCATTTTTTCTGCTTCTTTTGTAAAATTTTGAGTGATTTGCTCTTCTCTTTCTCTAATTGCTTTTTCTTTTTGCGCCAGATCCGCTTGAGCAGTTTCTATTTGCTGCTGCGACATAGTACCCGCTTGGCCTTGCTCCTGATATTTTTGATACGATTTCTGAAATACATCGTACATATTTTTTATTTCGGCTTCATTCGCTTTTCCTTTTTTCAACAACTGCGCCTCTATTTTTAAAAAGTAGTCGTACTTCGCTTTCAAAGAATCAACATTTACAAACATGATTTTTCCGTCTGCCTTGGGCAATGAAAGAGACACCATCGGAAGACCATCACTACCTCCCTCTCCAGAAAGTTGTTTTTTCAAAGAGAATACCATATAAAACAACACACCTACTGCTATCAATAATACTGCGTTTATTGCGATCGAAATTTTTTGCACGTTTTTTATTAGTTAGATTATTCTACAATATTCGCACTATTTTAGCTTTTATAAAAATTTAGAAGCGTAAAAGTATAGAAATGTAAATAAAGCGATAAAACTAAGCGAGGAAATCTTGTTGAGATTCATTGTAGAACGAAAATCTGCAGCCTTCTCATCCTTAAGCACTCTTAGAAACCAGAAAAGAAAATAGACAAGCGTAGGAGTCATAAAAATCGGAAAAAGTAGGGCTAAGAATAGCGAGTAATACGTATAAAAGTAAAGGCAAAAGCCAGCCGTTCCTAATGAAAAAACAGAAATCGTCCAATAAAATGTCCCTCTAATTCCAAGCATTCTGCTAATAGTCATATCACCTCTACGACCATCTTCTCCATGCTGGTATACTTGAGTCATCGGATAAGACCCAAACAAAAGCATAGAACAAAGCCCGGCAGCAAATAAATAGCGTCCATTGAGCAATTCGCTTAACGACAAATCATCAATCGCCAATAACGCCATTAGGTAAGTCCACGCTCCCTGAAAAAGCGCAACCGTTAACAAACCAAGGATTGGATATTTTTTCAGTCGTATCGCAGGGTGGCTATAGGCTTTGGACACAAACCCAATAACAAAAATCATAAGCGCAAATTGCCAGCTTATAAGAAAACAAAGTAATTGACCTACAAGGTCTATCAGCAAAGAGGCGTAAAGCAATTCTTTATCTACAGGTAGTGGATTTTCAATCCCTCCAATACTTTCTTCGTCCTTGTCGTAATAACTGTTAAAACCATTGCTGGCAGGATTAAAGAACAAATGAATAATAATGAAAGACAAAAATAAATACCAAAAATTTGGATGCACCGATTGACTTGCTGCAAAACAAAAAAAAGGCATGAGGTATATCGAAAAAGGTATACGCAAATGTTGAAGGGTGGATTTTTTTATCATCTTAAAAGGATTCTATTTTTCTAACAAATTGTTGACCACTTTCAAAAAAAGTTGAGTCGTTTATTTTTTTTGAAAATGCTTTCCATAACGCTTTGGGACTAGTGTATGACTCTTTCAAGCCTGCATCCGACACCATTGCCAATTCTAACTTAGCTCCTTTCATTTTATAACGAAAGAAAAGATACGTTCCTTTATTTTTCAACTCCTCAAAATTCAAAATAGTAGTAGCGCCAACCTTAGTTATAAAAGCACGACTATTATACCTTTCTGTTCGCTCAGCATTAACGTCTATTATCTCAATTAAGTATTCCATTTTATTAAAAGCAATAATCCGCATCTCCGATGATTTAGTTTCGGGAGTTTCTTCGGCCATTTTCCAAGTACCTAAAAGCGTCGTATCAATGGTCACTTTTGGCGTGGAAGATAGCGGTACTTTGGAATAGTAAGGGCAGCCTGTGAATAGGAACAGAAGTGACAGTAAGCTCAGCGAGGTGAATAGTTTTTTCATAAATTTAGACTTTATTCATTTTTGCAATTTCAATAGCTTTATGAAGTTTATCAGCAAACCACTCTTTACTTGGTAATTCTGTTAAGTATTGAGCTACTTTAATATCTTTTTCGTCAAACATTAATAGTTCAATATGCTCCGTATTACCTTCACTACATAAAAGCAGACCAATAGGTGCTTCTTCGCCAGATTGCATTTCGTATTTCTTTAAGTAACGTAAATACAATTCCATTTGAGCTTTGTACTCAGGTTTAAATTTCCCCAATTTCAAATCTATAGCGACCAATCTGCGTAATTTTCTATGGTAAAAAAGTAAATCCAAATGATAATCTATTGTATCAATACTAATTCGTTTTTGTCGTTCTAAAAAGGCAAAGCCATGGCCTAGTTCTAAAATAAACTGTTGTAGATTATTTATCAAAGCCTGCTCTAAATCGTTTTCTGAATAATGATTCGGGAGATTAAGAAAATCCAGAACGTAAGTATTTTTGAATACTAAATCAGGACCTATCTCGTTTCGTTGATTCATTTTTTTTAATTCACTTTTGATGCTTTCTTCTGGCTGTTTAGCTATAGCTGTACGAACAAACAATATCGAATCTATTTTATCTCTTAGTTGTCTTACCCCCCATTTTTCATGTATACAAAGCGTATAATAAAATTCTCTTTGCAGGGCATCTTTAACGCCTAAAAGTTCAATAAAATGGCTCCAAGTCAATTTTGCAGACACTGTCTTCAAAATTTCTTTTCCATAAGCTGCTCTGCCCCCAACACGGAAATGTTGATGAATATTTTTACCGATATTCCAATATAAAGTAGTGATTTCAACATTTACTTGTATCGCTAGGCGTTGACGACTATTCTCGATCAATGACTTTAACTCTGAAAAAAGTGGCGCACTATTTTCTTCTATATTACTCATAATGCTGAATTATTTATTTTTTAATTATGTATACCATGTGTAGACTCTCAATCTATTTAGTTTCATAAATGTAATTTCTAAAATCGGGAGATAGTATTGTAGTAAAACCTAATATAGTAGTCATAGCAATAATGAATTGAATAAAATGATGATCTTTCTCTGCCGTAATAAATATACCCTTTAAATTTTCTTTTAAAACAGGGTATCCTATAGCACCTATTGTGTCATCATAAAGAAACAATCCATCTTCTATACTCAAAATAAGATTATGCTTAAACCTAGCCTCTTTAATGTCTTTATATAGATATGCAATTGCATCCTCTGGATTATCATACTTCTTTTTAATATCAAAACCGAATTTCTCACACACAAGAAAGGTACAAATTTGATCATAACAATTAGTTTGTGGAGAGTATCCTTTTATATATCCTTTCCCTATTTCTTGAGGTATAAAAGGATCAATAATGTTTTCTCTCATAATTTTCACTTTCGAAAGTTTTATTACTGCCGTTTTCAATTCTTCAATTGAATTAATTACCGATTTAACTTCTCCAACCGACACAACTGTTTCTATTGGAAAAAATCTCTGATTATTACTAGAGTGCAGATTAGGAGTTAAAACAGAGTCGAAAATAACAATATCGCATTGATGACTAATTTCATCATTGTTATTAATCACAAAACCAGAATCTATATTAAGTTTGTTTGGGATAAACGATCTTATAAATTCGCCAACAGCTTTTTCTCTATATATACCTAATTCACCAGGGTGTATCAATTTTTCTTGTTCTGGATCATAAAAAATTTCTTTAGCATTAGAAAAGGACATTCTAAATATTTCTATCTTTTCTTCAATCAATTTTTTCAATACTCTATTTGGCATATTATGAATCTGTGTAATTGCTGAAGTTACATATATTCAATTTAAAGTTCACATTTTTCTTACAACAATCCCCTCGACTTCAACTCCAAGTATTTATTTAAACTTGCTACTGTAAGGTTCTGAGGTGAAGTAAGGATCGTATGAATTCCATATTTCCGAAGTTCTTTTACGATCATTCTTTTTTCAAAAGCGAATTTTTCAGCGATCGTTTTTACATAAATATCTTCGGTAGATTTCGCATCACCAGCCGAAAGCGTTGCCAGTTCAGTATTTTCAAAAAATATAACAACCAATAAATGATCCTTCGCTATCTTACGGAGATATTGCAATTGCCTATTCATAGACACGAGCGACTCGAAATTGGTGTACAGCATCACAAGACTTCTCTGACGCAAATGTATTTTTATATTTCTATACAATCTTCCAAAGTCAGATTCCTGAAACCGCATGTCCTGATTGTAAAGCGACTCCATGATAAGTTGCATCTGCATACTTTTTTTATCTGCTTTCAAAATAGAACCTATACGGTTTGAAAATGTAACCAATCCTGCTTTGTCGTCTTTTTTAATAGCAATGTTCGAAATAACAAGACTGGCGTTAATTGCATAGTCGAGCAACGTCATTCCATCAAAAGGCATTTTCATTGCACGGCCTTTATCGATCACACTGTACAATTGTTGTGACTTTTCATCCTGATAAGAATTCACCATCAGCGAACCTTTTCGAGCGGTGGCTTTCCAGTTTACGGTACGCAAATCATCGCCGCTTACATATTCTTTTATTTGATCAAACTCTCGGTTGTGCCCTATCTTACGGATTTTTTTAATTCCTATTTCTGTAAGTCTGTTAGATATGGCAAACAATTCATACTTGCGCATTTGCAAATACGAAGGATAAACGGGTACCATTTTATTTTCCGAAAAGGTAAATCTCCGAGATATCAATCCAATCGGACTACTTACATAAAAATACAAAGCTCCGAAGTCATACTCTCCTCGTCGCACAGGACGTAGCTTATACAAGATTGATTTATTTTCACCTGAAGATAAAGAGAGCTTAAAGTTGAAATCTCTTATTTGAAATTGATGTGGAATTTCATCCAAAATAGAAATTTGTACTTTAAATCCGTATCGATTTTCACAATACAGGTAAATGTTATTTTCATCTCCGTTGGAAAGACGGTCAGCACAATCACGTTTTCCTATAAGCGCATTTTTTTGAGAAAATAAAAGATATACTTCTAATACTACTATCGCCATCAATAATATAAAAGCAATCTTAGCAATTATAAATAAACCTACATAAACAAAGCCAAACAAAAATAACGCTACAAGAATTCCGATAGCTACGAACAGCCTACTTTTCAGAAAGATAGGATTGTTGAATAATTTGACAAAAAAGGTAAAGACAGTCTTCATTTGATTATCTCGGCACTTCTATTTTATTGATAATATCTTTAATAATATCTTTTGCGGTCACGCCTTCCATTTCTTTTTCAGCAGTCAAGATAATTCTATGACCCAATACGGGATAAGCTACGTCTTTAATATCTTCTGGTGTCACAAAATCACGTCCACGCATAGCGGCCATTGCTTTAGCGCCGCGCATGATAGCGATGGAAGCTCTTGGAGACGCCCCAAGATACAAGGCGCTATTATTTCTTGTCTGATTTACAAGCTGACTGATGTATCGAAGTAAATTCTGATCAATATGAAGACCATTCACCTTTTCACGATAGTGTTGTATCTGCTCTCCACTAAGTATAGGTGAAATAGTATTCAAATCATTAGAACTTTTGCGTTGATGAAAACCCGTAAGAATTTTCTCTTCCTCTTCAAGAGAAGGGTATCCTATTTCTATTTTATAAATAAAACGATCGAGCTGCGCTTCTGGAAGACGATAAGTACCTTCTTGCTCTACAGGATTTTGTGTAGCCAGCACAATGAATGGAGCATCCATTTTATAAGTTTTTCCATCAATCGTAATTTGCCTTTCTTCCATCACTTCAAACAGTGCCGACTGTGTTTTTGCAGGAGCACGATTAATCTCATCGATCAAAACTATGTTGGAGAAAATAGGACCTTTTTTAAATTCAAACTCTGAATTTTTGATGTTAAAAATAGAAGTACCCAACACATCTGAAGGCATCATATCGGGTGTAAATTGAATACGGGAAAACCCAGAAGAAATTGTACGAGCCACTATTTTAGCCGTAAGCGTTTTTGCTACTCCAGGAACACCTTCAATAAGCACGTGTCCATCGGCAAGTATAGCCGACAAAATCAAGTCTACCATCTGATGTTGCCCGACTACTATTTTAGCTATTTCACGGCGCAATTGCTCTACCCCATTTCTAAGATCAGAAAGATCTGTTCTGTTATTAAATAATTCCTGATTTTCCATTTTCTACTTTATTAAATTTTATCTTATATTTTTATAAATGCAATTGCCTCTTGCATACTAAGCCTTAGTTCTAAATTCTTCTATTCTCTTATTCAACTCCATTAAGTCTACCTGATTGATACTATTGGCTTTCTGAAAATTTTGTATAAGCGCAAACAATTGTATCACTTTTGTTTGCTCTATACCAGAGCGTTCTGTTATTTTATCGATAAATTCTTTGTCAAATATATTTGTAGTTACATAGAATTTAGCACGAATGTATTCTAAGAAATAATAGATTTTTTTACTCGCTATATCTTTGTGATTCCCATTTTGAAAATACAACCTTCCTATAGTGCTTACAAACTCTACGGTAGTATTTCTTGGCGGATCTGTAATTGGAATTATCCTTTGTCTTCTTTTTGCTTCAAATACAATATAGGCAATAACTGAAAATAGCGCTACATAATAAGCCCAATAGAGAGGTGGCTGACTTTTTATAAACCGAAGACTGTCTGAATCTACTTCACGATAATTTTTATAATACTCATCCCAATACGTGTCGCGCACAGGGAGATAGGACAGCGAGGCAGAAATAAACTCAGCATTGTCTTCAAGAAGCATATTGTAATTTGTAAAAGCGAGAGGCGTAGTGGAAATCAAAAACACACCCGTACCAAACTGAACTCTGATAAAACTTGCCTGGTCGTTGCTATTCTTTCCTAAAACAATAGTGGTAGCTGTATCGAAAGACGAAAAGTAGCCAGTTACTGTACCATCTCTGTACCAGTATTTTTTTGTATGCGTTGTCAAATTTTCATTTAACAACGTGAGGTAAATAGAGTCTTTTTTCAGATTAGATTCCAAATCCTTTTTGCTAAAATCTTGTTCGTAATAATCTATTTTTGTATTAATCTTTAAAGAGTCGGCTAAGATACCAGTAATTTCCTGAGCAGAAACGAATACGCAGTTTCCTTTTTGTACAAAGTCAAGCAAGGCTTTAGCATCTGTTTCTCCAGGAGAAAAGGAAGAATTTATAATTATATAATTTTTCAGATCTGACAAGCTAGAATCATACTGACTATGGAGATCAGGAATAATTCTTGAATTTTGCAGTTCTTCTTCCGCTACTTCTATAGTTTTATGTTCGTCATTAATACTATCGATTACAGCAGGAGTACTATCCATCGTTAACTTTTCGGTACCGTAATTTTCGGAGACTGTGGCATCAATAATCACAGCACTTGAGTCATAGCTATACTCATCCTCAGAAGCATAATCGTAGTAATCGAGTACCTCGTATATTGTGCGATTTTTCACTTCTATTTTTTTATTAGGAAAAATATCCTGCATAAAATCATATAGAATAAAATCTCCATACGGATTTTTATCTTTTTTCTCAAACGTCTGCACCCAGTTGATTGTTTTGGGAGCATACAATTGAATCAGTACCACGAAAAGCACCAGTATTCCTAGCAGTATAAAAGGAAATGCTCTTTTCATTTTGCCGATGCCGCTTGGTTATAAAACTGGTGAAACGTTAATCTTACTTTGGAAAATTTTTCGGCATCTATTTCTATATTACCATACCACACATATTCGTACACATATGTAATTTCTTCAAAGCCTATACGCAGAGAAGCACTACGAAGCTCATATAAGTAATCCCGATTTGTTTTATTTATTTCCCAAGCAATATGATCTTTATCGGAAAGCTGTTTCAGTGATTTCAGATAATACAAGCGTATAGCCCTTCTATACATAGCAGAACTCACCGCTTCATCAATCATTTTGTCAAAATCAATTGAATTAATATCTTCTACAAACTCTGAGAAGTCCAGGCCATTTCTATCTTTCGTATTTCCTCTTGAAAATATACCGACAGCATTCATTCTCATAATTACAACTATCAGCGAAACAATTAGAACGATGCATATAACATAAAAAATTATACTTTCTGCCGAACCCGTAGGATTGAATAATACCTTTAATATAAAACGGACAATTTTATACAATAGTTTGTCCAGCCAAGAAGGCTCTTCCGTCTTTTTAGTGAGGTCGTATTTATAATCGGGATTTACTTTAGCCTTCGCTAATTTTTCTTTATCAAAATTTCTCTCTGGTATTACAGCATTACTTTCATACTGCACCACAGACTTCGCATTGGTTGGGAAAGCCAAACACA
>JAYTHK010000374.1:0-2572 GCA_043732665.1 Cytophagales bacterium
AATTCTTGCCAACTGGCTAAAAGAGATATCAGCTATGTGCGCCAACTCTGCTATAATAGGTCCCTTCTGATTCCTCAACTCACGGATCCTATTTCCTAACAGTAAAATTCTCTTATTATTTCTAGTATAAGCTACTCTCAAGTATGAAAGATTAATCCATAAAACAATAGAGCAAATTTGCCTTATAACTTTATTTTTATTGTATTTGTTGGCAAGTTTATATATAGGAAATAAAAAGTAAGCTAGAATGATAGGAAATTGAAGAGATGGCCTTGCTTTTGATAATTCATTTTTCATTAATTCTCGTTGAGATATTACCCTTCGCACTTTTAATTCTTTCTTTTTGATTAAATACTACTTACTAATTTTTATTACGAGTAGCATCTAATCAAGAAACTAATTCCCATTCATCATTCTATTTCTAATTTCTTATATTATGAATAAAAAATATTTCAAAGTTTCTTATCTAGAATATATAAAGAAGTTCGAAATGCAATATCAGTATCAAAAACAACATTTCCTTGGAAACGCAATAGAAAGAGCTAAACTATAAACTACAATCTAACGCATCTTTATCTTTACTGTAATTAGCCTTTTAATATTCAAGACACCTTGAAAGTGGCTCGTTAAAAAATAGTATAAAATTGTTCCTCCGCACTTCGCATGGGAATCATACAACATTTTTAATTTATGGTGTAATATTTTCCATTCATTGAATATTCATCTTTGTAATGTTCTAATGGCACTTAAATAAAAAATAACATGGGAAATCTACTTTATATTATCGCAGTAATTTTAATAATCTTTTGGGCTATAGGTCTTTTTGTATATAGTGCAGGAGCCGTTATTCATATACTACTTGTTCTCGCAGTTGTTTCAATAATATTAAGAGTTATTCAAGGAAGTAGAGCATAAATAAATAAAAATATGAACTCAAAAATAGTATTAGGTATACTGGCAGGTGCAGCCGCTGGTGTATCGGCAGCAATTGTATTTGCAACAGAAAAAGGCAGCAAAATACAAAAAAAAGTCACGCGAAAAGACGAAGATTAACTCGACGATCTATCAGATAAATTTAAAAACTTATTGGAAAATTTATCTAATCAATACAAAGACAGTCGATACGATTTAGAAAATTTTATTTCCAAAGAAAAAAGGAAATACGAGGAAATGAAAAATGAATCCAAAATGTAATAACAAAAAAAATATTCTGGAATTGTTATACCCTTTTAACTTAGAATGTTTATCTAAATTAACGAAATATGAACGACGATAAAACACCGATAGGAAGGATTTTGACAGAGATTAGAGGTTATAGTAAAACTAAAATAGAATTGTTAGAGCTATATGCAATAGAGAAATTTACTAATATCATTTCATCCTTAACAGCAGAGTTATTAGTTACCTTAATTGTTATATCGTTTATTTCACTAATAAATATAGGAGCCGCATTATGGATAGGCGAGCTACTTTGCAAGTCTTATTATGGTTTTTTTGTAGTAGGAAGTTTTTATATATTAATCTCAATCGTGTTTTATATCTTCAGAGATCACTTGATTGGTATGCCTATCAACAATTCTATTATTTAAAAATTATTAAATAAAAAAAACAGAATGAAGTTAAGCTATTTTGAAATTAATTATAGTCTAATTATCCTACTAACTATATATGAAACCAAAGATCACATTTGAAAAAAAAATCTGGTTTGAAGCTAAAGCTAAACTACAGAATCTATACAATTTCTTAACAGAAAACGATTTTCAATATAAGCCAGGAGAAGAATGTAAAGTACCTGAAAGAATTCGAAAAATACTACGAATGTCACAAGGTGATTTTTATAGACTAACAGGTCTCTATGGTCAACAAAAATGACTATCACAAACGAACTGAACTACTCCCTCCAATACTATTAATTAACAAAACATTATTTACACCATGGAAAAGCAAATAGAAAGAATAGAATTTCAGTCTGTAATCTATCTCAAAGACAATAGAGTTTATGTATACAAAATTGATGAAAATCCTTGTTTTATAGAGGATGACAACGTTTTAATAAAATGCTTTCTTGTAAAAAATAATGGTGAACCTGATCTTTCCAAAGAAATAAATATATATGGAAAGTATCTGGTAGATGGTGAGCTATAATTAACCTTAACTGCAATAAAAGTTCATAGTAATAATTTTTAAAATAGTGCGCGATTATTAAGCTAAAATAAAATTCGGTCATTTCTTGTTGGAAAGTCAAAATAGACATTTAAGAACTCATTTTGATTTAAGCTCCAATTACAAATTGACAATTATCAATTTGTAATTACTTTTTTACTGGTACCAACCTGACTCCCTCAATGGGGATATTATCCATTTATTATTATAGAAAGAATGGCGCAGTAATCTTTATCATAAAAATGTAGTAGATTACAATCGCTATTCTATTAAATAGGAGAAGTATATACTTAAAGAGTATATACAGTTTTTGTTACCTTATCCTAAATTTTAGAATATTTTCAATTGCAACTTACGAGATGAATTTACTAATCGAACTACACTATTTACCTTGTATAGAGTACTTTAC
>JAYTHK010000375.1:0-8618 GCA_043732665.1 Cytophagales bacterium
AAATTCCTTAAATTCTATTTTCAACAGCATTATAAGTGGTTTTATGTTAGCACTACCTTTAACTCTAAATGCAATTAGAGAATATAATACCTAATCCTATTGTCTAATCCAAAACTTCGCATTGAGTTTATACTCATTAACGCATTGCTACAATAAAATAGAAAAATATGCTTGACTTAATCAGCAGACCCTAAATATATAAGAGCAGTACAAACCAAAATAATAAAAAGGGGTTCAGCTACTATTTCCTTTATAACTCCCCAAAGTTTATTTTGTATTTCTATTTCAGAGGTATTGACGCCAAATTTTTCACGATTTTGCTTTACATCTTTATTCGATAATCCAGTATATTTTGTAGATATCATGTGCTGCTTATTATTTTAAACTTGCTCATTTGAAAATATATTTGAAGTCATTTTTTAAACTATTCACTTCTGTACTTTTTAAAAAACCAGACTTTCAATAGATCTGCTGTGAGAATATAGACTATTGTAATTAGCATCATTGCTCCTAAGGCTTTAAGAGGAAGCGGTTTTAATCCTACGCTATAGGCAAAGCTCATATAAGGTAGTACAAGGGTAATGATTAAACCTACAATACTCAACCAGAGCAAGTATTTGCCTGGATAACTTTTAAAGAATTTTTTTCGTGTACGAATGATAAATAAAATAAATAATCCGGTAAGAGTAGACTCTACAAACCAGCCCGTTTGGAAAGTGGTTTCCTCTACTTTTAAAACATATAATAATGTAATAAAGGTAATCATATCAAACAATGAACTATGAATGCCAAAAATGATCATATAATTACGGATGAATTTCAAATCCCATTTTCCTGGTTTTTTCAATTGTTCTTCATCTACATTATCGGAGGCTATTGCAAGGTAAGGAAAATCAGTAATGAAATTTGTGAGTAAAATCTGTTTTGGCAACATCGGTAAAAATGGTAATAACAAAGAGGCAATGGCCACGCTAAACATATTTCCAAAAGTAGAGCCAGTATTTATAAAAATATATTTTAATGTATTCGAAAATGTTTTTCTTCCCTCTTTAATACCATCTATCAATACCGTTAGATCTTTTTCCATCAGTACGAAGTCTGCAGCTTCTCTGGCTACGTCGACGGCATTTTCTACCGATATACCTATATCTGCAGCATTGATAGCAGAAACGTCGTTGATTCCATCGCCCATATAGGCAACAGTATACGACGTTCTTAACGCCTGAATAATGCGTTCTTTTTGCTGTGGCTCTACTTCAGCAAAAATATGAGTGCCCTTTACTCGAAATCGCAAAGCTTCTCCACTTATAATAGAAACTTCTTTTCCTGTCATCACTATCGGATCATTAATACCTATACTTTTTGCTATTGATCTTGCTACATTAATATTATCGCCTGTTATTATTTTTAACCCGACTGTTAGTTTTCCTAATTCATCTATAGTTTCTATAATGCCCTTTTTTATGGGATCTTCTAATAGAATAAAACCAGCGAATATCATTTCCTTTTCATCTTCTTTTACAATAGAAATGGTTTCAATTTTTTTATAACAAATACCTATTACTCTTAATCCTTTTATTCCATAATGTTCATATTGTTTATCAATAGTTTCTTTATGGGCGTTTAATTCTTCAACTGCACCGTTATCAAGTTTGATTTTGTTACAAATGTCGCTTACTTGTGAATACGCTCCTTTACTAATAAGTAATTTCTCAGTACCGTCGTCTATAGCAATACTCAGTCTCTTACGAATAAAATCATAAGGAATTTCACCAATTTTATGAGGTATTTTTTTTGTTTCAATACTTAGCTTTTTTAATGCTTCATCGATAGGATTAGCATAACCCGTTTCAAAAATGGCATTCCAAAAGGCAAGCTTTTTTACATACTCACTTTCTTTGCCTGAACTATCAACCAGCCCAGAAATACTAATAATTCCTTCGGTAATGGTTCCTGTTTTGTCCGTACATAGTAAATTTACTTCGCCTAAATTTTGAATTGAGGCCAGTTTCTTAACTATAACTTTTTTGTCTAACATTCTTTTTGCACCTGCACTCATTGCTATAGTCGTAATAGCAGGGAGCAGTTCAGGAGCCATTCCTACTGCTAATGCCAGAGCAAATAAAGCTGATTCCACAACACTTTTGTGACCCAATAAATTTACTACCAAAATAAATAAAGAAAGTATTAAAGTAATTTTCATTAAAAAATAACCAAAATCTTTGATCCCTTTTTCAAAGGTGGTTTCTACGGAGGTGGAAGCGCTTTTGGCAATGCTACCAAAAATGGTATTGCTTCCCGTATTAATCACCAATGCTTTGGCTGTTCCACTTACAATATTAGAACCCTCCCAAAGACAGTTGGTGCGCTTTGCCAACTGAGTATGTTCGTCGAGAACTCCTTTTTCTTTGTTAACTGGATAAGACTCTCCCGTAAGGCTAGCTTCGTTAACGTTCAATTCATTCGATTCTATAATCAGACAATCTGCCGGTACCATATCTCCCGCCTTAAACAAAAGAACATCGCCTGATACAATCTGAGAAGCAGCTATCTCCTGAGCGCTCTCATCTCGTAAGATGGTGCTTTTTAAAGCAATCATGGATTGCAGTTTTTCTACAACTCTTCCTGCATTTCTTTCCTGTATAAAACTGAGTATTCCCGTAGACAAAACAATAAATAATATAATAAATACATCTGAGGTATCGCCAAGAAAAGCAGAAAGGATAACGGCTCCTATTAGCAATAGCATGAGGGGACTTTTAAATTGTCCTAGAAAAAGAAGTACGTCTCTTTTAATTGCTGAGTTTGTTTTTTTTAATTGTCCAGACTGCAATAAAATAGTTACCGCCTTGTCTTGACTCAAACCCTTTTCTGAACTATTTAATTTTTGAAACCAATAATTTATGTCAAATTTCCAAAAAGAATCGTTAGACAAGGGTTTCATAAGGTAGTTGATTAGTTGTAAAATAAGATTTAATAATTATCAGTAATCATATAAATCTTTAATTTATAAATAGTTTTAACTTAATCCTATACAATATTTATTTTGGCGGTAAAACAAACAAAAATTAAAGTAGCCTAAGGGTTAATTTATGCTTCATGTCACTTTCCATATAGTTGTATAAATGCTCTTTTAAAATCTTTAATGAACTAATAATTTTTGAATATTTATTGAATAATTTTTTTTCGTCAAATTTATATTGGGATATGTTATGTTCTTCATTCTTATAAAGAGATGAAATTTCATGCGCTTCTTTTTTAATTTCTGCTTCCAGTGTTTCTAGTTCGTTGTGATGTTTTTCAAATTCTTTCCAATACGAATCTAAAAGTTTTATTATTTTTTCATTGGTTATTGAAATTGAATATTCCTTTGTAAGAATTTTCAAAAGAAAATTAATTTCTTGTTTGTAGAATTGAATATTAGATTCTAGCGTTACATATTTTCGGTGTAATTCGTCTATGTTTTCCATTTTTTATAACAAATGTAGTAGCTGTTTTATTATAAAAGGTAATCATTCCTACTATATAATATGATTGATATCATCATTCCTCATTAAAAAACTTGTTCTTTCGGAAAATTTTATAATTGTGCTATCAATCATCTTAATAGATAACTATAATCATGATGAATACTGATTCTACTCATGGCTGCTGCTTTATTCTTGTTATAGTTTTACAAAAAAAATAATTCACTAAAGCAAAAAATAATAATTATGAAAACTATTAAATCATTTGTCATAATACTATTGGGAATAGTAATGACCGTAAATTTTGCAACAGCACAAAATTATAAAGCACCTAAAATTGATGCTTCTGGTAAAGTTACGGATGCTGGCGGAATACATTTGGGTTGGATAACTAAAGAAGGAGCAATCAAAGACATCTCTGGAAATAAAATTGCTTCTATAGACAGCGAAGGGAATCTAATAGATGCTAAAACTGGAAAGAAGATAGGAAAAGCTTCAAAAAATGGAAACTTTGTTTCCGAAGAAATAAAAACTTCTGATAAAGGTTGGACAACTTCAAATTCAGTAAACGGTACTTGTTTGATAAAAGATGGGAAAGGTACTATTCAAGCAGAAGTACATGAAAACTATAAAGCTCAAGGAGCTTGCGCTATTCATTGCCTTGTGAAATAAAAAAAATAATATTTTCGTCTAGCGTTTATAAATTTTTAACTTCTCATTATTGAAAATCGGTTAAATGAATTTTCAATAATGAGAAGTACTATTAACTAGATAAAATCTTGAAAGACGCTTTAGTTAATAATAACGTTAGCGAAAGAAGAAGAACGTAATTGATCATTTGATATCTAAAACTAAAATATAATTATGAAAGGAAAAGTAGTCATCATTACAGGAGCCGCTTCAGGAATTGGTAAAGCAACGGCAGAATTATATGCGAAGCAGGGCGCAATCGTTGTCTTATCGGATATTATGAATGCAGAAAAAGTAGCTGAAAATATTCGTTCGTCGGGTGGGATTGCTTTATTTATTAAAGCAAATGTCTCTGAACCGAGAGAAATGCAAGAGTTGGTAAATACCACAGTGAAAAAGTATGGAAAACTTGATATTGCTATTAATAATGCAGGGATTTCAGGTGAGCAAAATTTTTTAGCAGACATGAGTGTTGAAGGTTGGAGAAATATTATAAGTGTCAATCTTAATAGCATTTTCTATAGTATGAAATATGAGATTCTAGCTATGTTAAGAAATGGAGGAGGGAGTATTGTAAACGTATCTTCTATTTTAGGTTCTGTCGGTTTTGCAGGTGCTGCTGGTTATTCGGCGGCTAAGCATGGTATGCTGGGTCTTACACAAACAGCAGCACTTGAATATTCAACTCAAAATATTCGAATTAATGCTGTAGGTCCTGGCTTTATCGATACCCCTATGTTACAAGTATTAAACGATGAAATGAAAAAACAAATTATTGCACTTCATCCAATTGGAAGGCTTGGAAAAAGTGAAGAAGTTGCAGAATTAATTTTATGGTTGAGTAGTGAGAAGGCTTCTTTTGTCACAGGAAGTTATTATCCAATAGACGGTGGTTATTTAGCCAGATAATAGTTCGGTTTAAAATATTTCTTTTTATAGCAAATGATATAGATCATTTCAGTCGTTGATGGATATTATATATAATAAGAAACTGTTCATAGAACATTACAAAGTAAACAAAATTTAAAAAAACTTGAAACGTATAGCCTTAATTTATCAAGCCTCCAAGATTTTTAAAACCTTGGAGGTCTATTTTTTAATATTGTTCCGTTTTAGAAAAGAAAAAAATTCCTTCTATCGCAGCATTTTCATCAGAGTCCGAACCATGCACCGCATTTGATTCCAATGATCTGGCAAATAATTTTCTGATTGTACCTGCATCCGCATTGGCTGGATTTGTTGCACCAATCAATTTTCTAAAATCGGCAACGGCATTTTCTTTTTCAAGAATCATCGCCACAATATGACTAGCCGACATTACTTTTTTAAGATCTTGGTAAAAAGGCCTCTCTTTATGCACTTCGTAAAATTGACCTGCTCTTTCAGGAGTTAGGTTAGTCATTTTCATGGCTATAATTCTGAACCCTGCTTCTTCTATCATTTTTGTAATTGCACCCGTATGTCCATCGGTTACCGCATCGGGTTTTATCATTGTAAATGTTCTATTCGTCGCCATTTCGGATAATATTAGGATTGTGTTTATTTCGCAAAAGTACAAGTATTATTCAAAAAAGCCCGTTTTTTTAAATAATCTCTTCTTTTTGCTTTTCAGTCAATTATTCCCCAATTTTACGCTTTGTCTAGCCTATTTCAATTAAAGAATGCAAAATTTACAGGGGTTGAAAGAACTGTTAAGTTCCCCAAGGAAAGTCATAATTACCACACACCATAAACCCGACGCGGATGCTCTTGGCTCTTCGTTGGCGTTAAGAGGATATCTTCTCAAAAAAGGGCATATCGTTTCGGTAGTCGCTCCGAGTGATTATCCTTCGTTTCTCAATTGGATGAACGGAAACGACGAAGTAATCATCTTTGAAGGCAATGAGGTGAAATGCCTCACGCTTACCGAAGAAGCCGACGTTATTTTCTGTCTGGATTTTAACGCTCTTTCCAGAATCAATAAATTTGGTGAGTTAGTAGGGAGATCGAAAGCCAAAAAAGTGCTGATTGATCATCATTTGGAACCTGAAAATTTTGCTGATTATGTCTTTTCTGACACCTCCTCGGCTGCTACAGCAGAATTGATCTACGAAATTATCACTGCTTTAGGTGACAATCAACTGATCGATGTGCCAATGGGAGAATGTATCTATGCTGGTATTATGACCGATACTGGATCTTTTCGCCATCCAAGTACCAATAAACAAGTACATTTGATAACCGCTGCGCTAATCGATAAAGGTGTAAATACGGCTAGGGTACACCAATTGATATACGACAACAATACAGAAGTACGTCTACGTTTTCTAGGATTTGCTTTATCAGAAAGGTTAGTCGTATTAAAAGAGTTTCACACCGCCTATATGACGCTGAATGGAAACGACCTTGCTCGTTTTGATTCTAAAACGGGAGATACGGAAGGGCTTGTCAATTATGCTTTGTCGTTAAATGGGGTTACTATGGCGGCAGTAATTATAGAAAGGCAAGACGGCATTAAAATGTCTTTTCGATCTAAAGGGGATTTTTCTGTCAACCAATTTGCAAGAAAATATTTTGAAGGTGGTGGGCATAGAAATGCGGCAGGAGGAAGGTCCTCTCTTTCATTAAAAGAAACAGAAAAGAAATTTATTTCTGTGTTGCCTGAATACAAAGAAGAATTATCTAAAAATCAATAAAATTACATTTTAAACAAAACCTCTAATGAACGTTCAAAGCCCTATTATTTTTGCCGCTCTGGCATTTACACTGTTGTTGTCGTCTTGTAAAGAATACAAATCTGACGACGGTATTCAATACAAAATCATTGTAGACTCTGCAGGTCCAGTTATCGAATTGGGTGGTGTCGCCTTTATCAACATGACTTATTACAATGAAAAAGATACTTTTGATTCCAAAAAAGCTTACAGGGGTATGCCTTTCCCAATCAGAATGCCTGACTCTATTCTTGAAAAGTCAAGTTTAGAAAAAGGATTAAGAATGCTTTCTAAAGGAGATAGTGCTTCTTTTATCATCAGTACTGATTCTCTATATAAAGGAGTACCGCGCGATAAAATGCCTAAAGAAATTAAGCCAGGTAGCATGACTACGTTCTTTGTCCGTGTAGTGAGTGTGCTGAGCAGAGATTCTGTGAAAGTGCTTGAGAAAAAGAGACAAGATCAAATGGTAGCTGCCGAGATCCAAAAACAAGTGCAGGCACAAATGGATACTGTAACTATCTTGGATTACTGTAAAACACATAAATTGAAAGCGAAACGTACACCTGATGGTGTATATTATGTCGTTACTAAATCAGTGGAAGGCATCACACTTCAACCTGGAGATACTGCTAATACTTTCTATACTGGAAAACTATTAGACGGAACTACGTTTGATTCGAATGTTGGTAAAGCTCCTTTTAAACTTGTAGTAGGAATGGGTCAAGTAATCCGTGGTTGGGATTCAGGTTTAATGGCTTTGAAGAAAGGCGAAAAAGCTACTTTACTTATTCCTTCTAATTTGGGATACGGTGATCGTGGCGCTGGCGCAGCAATTCCCCCAAATGCGATCTTGATATTTGATTTGGAAGTATTGAAATAATAAAGAGTTATTAATTTTGGAAAGCTTTTTGTATTTCAAACATTGATAAAGAAGTATTTAAACAAAAACGAACGAACATGACAAAGAAAATAGTTTTATTGTTGCTCCTGCTTCCTTTAGGATACTTGGCAACTGCGCAGACAAAGGGGTTTAAAGTGTCGCCTACAGGATTGCAATACAAATTTCTTAAAGACAAAGAAGGTCCGAATTTGAAAGAAGGAGATATTGTAAAACTGAATTTCATGATGAAAACTGAAAAGGATTCACTATTGAGAAGTACTTTCGGTGATGCAAACCCTGTTGAAATGCCTTTGCAAAAAGGTGCTTTTAAAGGTTCTTTGGAAGAAGGCTTATTGATGATGTCTGCAGGCGACAGTGCTATTTTTCTTGTAAATGCAGATTCTCTGTTTTCAAAAATGTTTAATGCACAACTACCTCCTTTTATAAGAAAAGGAAGTAACATTAGCTTTTTAATTAAAGTAATCAGCAAAATGAATGCGGAAGAGAAAAAGGTGGAAGATACAAAAAATGCTGCAGAAGGCGTTGGCAAAGAAGATAAGCTGATTGTAGACTACATGGCAAAAAATAATCTGAAAGGTGTTAAAACTTCATCAGGTATGTATTACGTGCAAACAAAAGCAGGCAACGGAGTAAAAGCAGAAAAAGGAAAAACAGTTTCTGTACACTATACAGGAACGTTGTTGAACGGAACTAAATTCGACAGTTCAGTAGACCGAGGACAGCCATTCGAATTTGGACTTGGTGCAGGACAAGTAATCGCAGGCTGGGACGAAGGACTGGCTTTGATGAGCATAGGCGAAAAAGGTATTTTATTAATTCCATCCAGACTAGGTTATGGTCCAAGAGGTGCAGGTGGTTCTATTC
>JAYTHK010000376.1:0-8597 GCA_043732665.1 Cytophagales bacterium
GGTAATACTAGAGGCTATAGCCGTTCCGCCCGAAGACAATATGTCGTTGATGAGAAGTCCATTGTATTGATAGGAAGAATTTCCGCTGTAGGTTTTTACGTCTTGCCATCTTATAAATCCAATGTCACGAACTTCAAAGTTGAGCTTTCCTTTTTCAGTTTTCATAGAGAAAAACAAATTTACAGCAGCTCCTTTGCCGTGACTTTTCAGAGCAGAAGCGCCTCTATTACTGGGTGTTTGCGAGAAATTAAGATCTCCGTTTAAATTTATGTATTGTCCTTGGGCGTCGGTATACAGAGAGGCATTTTTCATACTAAGATCGTGGTATTGCCCACCTCTGATAAAAGAACCCGAGGCGCCTATTGTATACTTGCCTTTTTTCAATTGTTTTTGTATTCCAAAATATAAACTCTGATAATCGAATGCTTGTATATGTGTTTTGTTGAGATTCGCGTCTTTTCCTGCAAATTCAGAATTTCCTCTAAATACCAGTTCAAATAAATCGTTTGAGAAATGCGCCCCAGCGAAAACCCTTTGAGTCAGTCCAAAAACGTAGATTACCTTTTTAGTATTGTAAACGCCATTTATACTGGTTATTTCATCAACCCCCAAGCGGTTGTATTTTTTCAATCGCTTCGTTTCTCTGTCCTTTGCAGCATCGTCTATAAATGAGCGGTTGTATAGAAGCGACTTAATAAAGCTATTGGTTAAGGAGTTTGAATTTATGGCATAATCTCCAGAAAGATTTATAAGCCACTTGTAGGAAGGGATTCCAATGCTATCTTTTTTGTCTAGCAACAATCTTTCTCTTTTATCAATCTCCATTTGTGCTTTCGCACTATAACTTAAACTTATCAGTATCAAAAAAGACAAGAGAATTCTACGCTTCATTCGTATTATTTTTAGTGTACAGAATAATTCAGGTTCCCTACTAATTTAAAGTCGATAGAGTAATCGCTATAAATCTTAAGATAACTTGTATTAGGTTCTGTGGTAAATTGTATTTTAAAAATTACTTTATAGGTATTATATAAATTGCTCATTTTCGTCGCATCGGCTACAAAAGAAAGTTGAGAAGATTGTTTCTCCTTTACTTTATATGTTCCGTCTACAGGTGCAGCCAGAATAGCGTTCGGCAATGAATTTAGAGAATCTATAACTATTCCGTTCGCATTCAGAAGGTACATTTTGAGTGAAGCGCTCAAAGGAAACCCATTATTTACAATAACGCTTAATGTTCCACTGTTGACGTTTTTCTTTTTTATACTAGCGGCATTGAAAGCCACCGTATCACTCAATACTAGTTTGGAGGCGATCACAGACAATGGCATTTCAATATTCAAGTACGCATTGAGCGAACCATTGTTATAAGCAAAGTCCGTATATGTTTTTGTATTGCCGGCTAGATTGGTAATGACTTGAGCATTGTAATTTACTTTATTAGGAAGCGTGTTAATAAGACTTGTTGCGTTTGACGAAGTGCTCATGTCAAAGGTATTTACCATGCCGAGGTAGGGATTGTCCGTTGCTCTTGTAATTGCCAGAGGCGTTGCAATATTAGGGCCAGTAAGCGTTTGAGATGCTCCAGTATGAGTATTGGAGGCGGTAATATTATTAATCTTGACCGTACCATCTAATCCAAATCCGTTATCAATAACTAAATTCATTTTGATATTTTCAAAGTTAAGCGTTCCGCTTTCTATATGCTTGAAAATATCAAATGAAGTAGACGAAGGCCCCATGTTTATGGTGTCTTTTCCCAAATAACCTCTCACATAAGAAGGCTTAAGATTGAGTGTAGAAACACTTACCACAATACTATCCGATAAAGAAAGGAATACTTTTTTTCCTGTATATTTTATTTTCCCTAATATGGTGTTAAAAAAGGTATTCACGGTATCATGGTTTTGACCACTAAGATCCATCGCATACCCCGTAAAATCATACTGAAACACTTTATGAGAAGTTTGCCCTGACGTTGCAGCTGTTACTACAGATTCCGTTACAAAGGGAACTCCAGCCTTGCTCGCACTTGGAACATTATAAGTAAAATATAAGTCTTGCTGTATGGTACTATAAACTTCTACAACCAAGAAACCAGAAGCTATTTCAGCATATTTCAATTCTATGCCATTTTTTAATCCCAATAACGAAACTTTAGCTTGTTCTTGTACTACATCTTGATTTGGAAATACGGCATTAGCGGAAGATACGGTAACACCGCTTATGGTAAGGATGACCTCAATGGATTGATTCAAATTAACATATACACTAGTACCGCCATTTAATTTAAGTGTTGCGATGTCACCTTCTAATACTCCCTCTACGTGCATTCCTGCTAAATTTTGAGAAGCTGAGTCGGCTCCTCCCAATGCTAAATTGGAGAAGGTATGGTTAATAATTGTAGCTTGATCTATTTTATTTTTAATTGCAAATTGCAAGGACTGTATATCAGCTGGCAACTTATTAACTATTTTCACCGAAAGTGCACCAGTATTAATATTCGCGTCTGTAAATAAAGTAGAAGCGTCAATCGGTAAATTATTAAAACTCAGTGCAGGTATATTAGAAAGATTAATAGGTTGATTAAATGCCGCCGCCAATTTAATTCCATTTCCTAACGAAGCTTGCCCATTGGCTATTAATGCATCCGCTATTTGTCCTATCGTTATTCTGGTAGTATCAGACTTGGTATCAAGTACTAGTGATGTTAATTTAGATGTTTTGTTAAAAGGAGGCGTATTTAAAGCAACTAGAGACCCTAAGGTGATGTTTGCCAATTCCTGTCTGCTTACGATAGTTATTGAGTTGTCGGAATTTGTTTTGATATGCGCAGTATCCCCCACGATGTTACTCATCGAAAGACTCGCCTGCACCAATGGTGTCAGCGCATCAATGTTCCATAAAGGACTATCGTTATTTCTCTTGCAAGAAATGAATAGACCAAAGCTAAGAATCAGAACGGAAAGAAGGAAGATTTTTATTTTCATTATTACGAGCTTCTAGTAGTATTCCTTTATATTTGTAATAAGGGAAATGTAACCACAGTAAATATAATATTTTCTTATCATACTACCAATTGAATGGACCATTCTTTGAGAATCTGTGTTATACTTCTTTTTGCTTATCTCTGTCTTTATTCTGGAACAAGCTGCGCACAGTCAAATGCAAAGGCGAAAGAGGCATTTAACAAAGGTTACTTTGAGAAATCTGTAGTGCTTTACCAAAAAGGATTTCAAAAAACGACCAAAGAAAACACTTCTTATAATTCACTTCTATACAACATGGCGGAGGCTTATCGGTTATCAGGCAATTATAGAATGGCTGATTCTCTTCATGCGCAGGTAGATTATTCCAAGGCTTCTTATTGGGGATATGCGCTCACGTTACTCCAACAATACAGAGCAGACAAATGCCTGAAATATGCTAAGTACAACCTTAAATTTGATGCGCTTCAGTCTGAACTTAATCAAATAGTAAAGGCTTGTGCGCTCTTCAAAGCAAAGGTAGAGGAGTCTAATGTAATTATAAAAACCATTCCTTTGCCACAAAAAAAAGAACGCTTGATTATTCCTGGGTTTATTATTGGCAAGCAGGAAGAAAAAGAAGTAGTAGAAAAATTTAACGAGTATGCCTATAAAAGAAAGGATATTGATAAGTCAGATAGTTACCCTATCAATCTCTCAGGCATTAGTCTTAAAGGAAAAACAGCGATGAATTTCAGCGTAGCCAATCCTGAGAAGGCTGGTTTCTCTATTTCCCCAGATCATTTTACCTATTTCTACAACCCAGCCTATTACCGGCTCTACAAAGCTTCTTCCAAAAGTAAAACAATATTCGAATCAGGAACAAAACTGCCAGACAGTTTGAAAAGTCTTGGTCATCACAAAGAATTCCCTGTTTACGGTCATAAGGAAATCATAAAGCAGGCATGGGTTTCTTCCGATAAAAATGTCATGATTTTTAGTACAAATAAATTGAAAGGCGAAGGAGGATACGATTTGTATATGAGTACACTTTCCAGCGATGGTTGGACAAAGCCTGTAAATCTTGGTTCTAGAATAAATACTTCGTACAATGAAATTTCGCCTTTCATTTCGCCAAATGGCATGCTGTATTTTAGCTCTAACGGCAGAGAAGGACACGGCGGGTATGATATTTACTCGTTCGATTTAAGTAGAATGGATTCGTCGGAAACGGAAAACTTGCCTAAACCCTTTAACTCTGCTTTCGACGACTACAGCTTTCTCTACCATGAACAATCGGGGTTTGGCGTATTTGCTTCCACCAGACCAAATGGTATATTTTCAAAACAACTTTTCAGCTTTGAAAACAAGGTTGTAAACTGCGATGCACATTTTGTCTTTCAAGACTATCCTGAAATAACAGCCCGAAATGCCAACCCGAAATATTGTATCAACTTTGACAAATTGCCCCTTCAAGACAGCCTACCTAAAAATAGGGTATATGCTTGGATGATGGGCGATGGGAAGAAAAATAAAGGGTTAAAATTTTCTTATTGTTACACTAAACCTGGCTTTTATAAAGCCAAACTTCTTATTTATAATCCATCAAAGAAAACCACAGATACTACTAAAATCACACAGGATATTGTGGTAGCGGAAAAAGATTTTTTACGAATGGAATACGCAACCAAAGGCACAGTGGCAGAATTTACAACAACATCTTCTGTCTGTAAGAAATGCGATAACGTAAATTATTATTGGGATTTTGGTGACGACACTTTCGGCTGTGGCTTTGCGGTAAAACATAGTTATAAAACTTATGGAGCATATAATGTACGGCTGATTATGCAATTTAAAAAGGAAAAAACCGAACGGAGTTTCAGTTGTTACGACAGAATAATAATAGAAGAGCTACCCTAGAAACGACTCGTGATACCAAAGGAAATTTTTGAAAGGTTCAGGCTTATCTTCTGATCGTTGGAATTCCCGAGTGCATAGACAAAGTTGAATACTCCTGCAGGGGTTGTAAAACTAACCCCTGCGCCAAATCCTAGCGGAAGGTCTACTTTCATGCCAGCACTCAGTTCGTTTACGACATAACCTTGATCGTAGAAAAGTAAAAGGTAGGAAGTCTCATCTGTAAAATATCTATATTCTAGTGTAGCAACGCTGTACATCGAGGCGTAAAAATTATTCTGATTAAATCCACGAAGTGTTTTTAGACCTCCGATACGGTATAGGTCGTTGAAGAAAAGATTATTTTTATTGTTAAAAATATTTCCACCAGAAAGGCGGACAAGAAACACACTATTTTTGCCAAGTTTCGTATACTTTTCTGCTAGCCCGTCCAAGTTGAATTGAACCGACTTTAACTTTACTCCAGCGTAATAACTAGGATCGAAATTAGGATCAGGATGAATCGTTTTATTTCCAAGATAACCCTGTATCGAGAACAACCAGCCACGACGAGGGTAATAAAGATTATCCAGATTATTCCGATCATAGGCGAGCCCGTATGTATAGTAGCTGTAATTAGAAAGCCTTATACTAGAGCTGTAGGAAGGAGTTCCTATAGTATGTGATGTTTGAAGACCGGTGATGATACTTACTTTTGAATAAGTGCCGGCACGTTGTGAGAGCGTGAGTTTTCGGAGAACGGTAACAAAACTACTGTCTTGTTTAAGTAAATTAAAATCAAATCGCGTATCTATATTTGAACCGAGAAGTTTAGGGTGTATATAATTCAAGTCGAGTGTTTGTGAGCCTGCATTGATCTTTTTCCACGCAATAGTAACGCCTTTTCCTGTACCAAATAAATTGCGCAGAGCTAAATCAATTTGTCCTGTTACAAGGAGTTTTTTGTTTGCTCCAGATCCTGGTAAAAAGCCAACAATACCGTCTATTTGATTTACTTTTTTGTCTGCCAGAAACAGCGTGAGCGACGCTTTATTTTTCGCGAAAATAATCTGGGGCGGTCTTGTTTGTGTTAGGAACGACAATTCTTTCATAAACTTAGTTACATCGTCCACCCGCTGTTGGCTATATGTTTGTCCTTTATAAATGCGGATATGACGCATCAAATACCTTTTTTTGGTTTTAGTTTTCCCAGAAATAGTAATGGAGTCAAAGGTAAAAAAAGGACCTTTCTGATAATCTAAAGTAGCGCTAATGCCCCTCTGGGTAAGTTCTAGAGAATCGAGGCGAATACTGGCAAAGGGAAACCCATTGTTTTCGGAGAGTTGAATGAACGTTTTTTCAAGTTTATTATACTCCTTATACCGAAAAGGTTTATTCCGGTAAAACCGCTCTCGAAAGCCCGATCTGTCGAGCAAATAACCGTCTATATTTCCTTTGCGAAGAGTTACCCAGTTGAATTTTTCACCAGTAAAAATGTAGGCCGCAGCGCTGTCTTTTGCAAACAAGATAGTGTCTATATGAGCGGATATATAAGACTCTTCGTGCAGTGTCGTAATCATTTGTTTGATTATTCTTACCGCTTCAAAAGAGTCTCGTGGATTTTTCTTGTAGTCTGGCAATTTTTTCGGTTTATTGCTCTCATCCAAAGAAAAAATCTCCAAATGATAGGCCTCAGCACCTGCCTTACTTAAAAATAAAAGAAGAAATATGAAAACTATTCTCACGTAGGGTATAACGATATCATCTCAAAATTAGCATTTTTGTATATTAAATTAGCTAATTATTAATGTCGGGAATTTATATTCATATACCATTTTGCGTGCAAGCCTGCCATTATTGCGACTTTCATTTTTCTATCAATCAAAAAAATAAAGCATCTATGGTGGAAATGCTTTGTCGTGAAATCGAAATTCGTAGCGATTATTTACCTCAGAAAACTATTTCTACACTTTATTTTGGTGGAGGCACTCCTTCTTTGCTCGGAAAAGAAGAATTGGAAAGGATAATGGATGCGCTTCATCAGCATTTTAGTATTGAAAAGTCGGCAGAGGTAACGCTTGAAGCCAACCCTGATGATTTGACGAAAAAAAAATTGGTGGAACTTAAAAATAGCGGAATAAACAGACTAAGCGTCGGCATACAAAGTTTTGATGACGGGCAACTGCAATACATGAATCGAGCCCACAAAGCGGAGCAAGCGGAAATTGCTGTAAAGTTGGCTCAGGATATAGGGTTCGACAATATCAGTATTGATCTTATATATGGGATTCCTTCTCCCGATCATTTGATTTGGGAAAATGATTTGACTAAAGCGCTGGCGCTACAGGTACAGCATATTTCTTCTTATTGTCTCACTATTGAGCCCGCTACTGTTTTTGGTAGAAAGAAAGAAAAAGGGCTTCTCGCTCCTGAAAACGAAGAATACAATGCTCAACAATATGAGAAACTTATAAAGTGTTTGGAGTTAAATGGTTTTGAGCAATATGAAATCTCTAATTTTTGCAAACCAGGATATCTCTCAAAGCATAACAGCAACTATTGGAACGACGAATACTACCTGGGAATAGGTCCTGGAGCACATTCGTACGATGGAGACAGTAGGCAATACACCGTAGAAAACAATGTATCGTACATTAATTCGTTAGCAAAAAAGATTATTCCTTATACAAAAGAGCTTTTAGACTTAAAAACTAAGGCTAATGAGTATATTATGACCAGATTAAGGACAAAATGGGGAGTAGAGGTCACTGTCTTAGAAACTAAATTTGGCATCCCTTTTGACATTTTGCAAGGAACGGTAGAAAAGTATAGAGAAATGGGTTTTTTGGAAACAGAAAAAAAACTCTTAAAATTAACCAAAAAAGGTCTTTTATTTGCAGACAAGATTACGGAAGACCTTTTTATCATTTAGAATAATTTTGTCACAATAAATATTATATTTGTGAGAACAGTAGAACCAATTTTAATGAATACTGAACAAAAAAAAGCCTTACTTCTTTTAAAACTTGTAATTTTTAACTACCACGGATTAGACGAGGAAGAAAAAAAAATTCTTGCCAATACCGCCATAAAGTTGGAGGCAGTGGAGGAATTGAAATGGGCGTATGATTTTTCGGAACAAGACGACATCACGTCTTTTGAAAGGGCCAGAGAGTTTTTTAAAAGTACTATTTCGAACTACGACAAAGATTCGCGGTTTGAATTTATTCGTATAGTATGGGAAGACACTAGCTCTAAAGGTTACGTAAGTGAAATCGAAGCAATGAGTATGTTAAAACTTGCCAAAGATTGGGGGGTGCAAAAAGACCTTCTCGCACTCGTGAGGAAATAATTCTCAAAATGCAAAGATTACTTTTTATTCTTTTGTTTTTCTTTCCTTCAATTTTAACTTTTTCCCAACAAAGAATTACTTACGAAGATTCTTTAAGAGGAATTCTTTCTCCCGAACGAAAATGTTTCGATGTTTATTATTATGATCTTTTTATTTTTGTAGATATTAATAAACAATACATCTCTGGCAGCAATACTGTTTATTTCACAGCAGCAGACGACTTCACTTTACTTCAGCTTGACTTGAATAAGGAGATGCGAATAAGTAAAATTGTCGATAAGAATGACAGTGTTATTGTCTATTCAAGAAAAGGCAATTCTGTTTTTGTTCGGTTTCGGGAAATTCAGAAAAAAGGAACTCGTTCATTTGTAAAAATAGAGTAC
>JAYTHK010000377.1:0-2554 GCA_043732665.1 Cytophagales bacterium
TTCTTACGTACGCATGGCAACGCAACTTTATACGGCAATGAAAGGAATAGGAACGGATAACGATACCGTTAAAAATGTTCTCAATGCTCAAAAATCACAAAACGATTGGAATGCTTTGATACAGGCATTTGGAATAAAAGAAGACCAGAACTTAATCGAATGGTTAAGGGGAGAGTACAGACATTCTCAAGCGTGGAATAACGCAAGTAGAATAGCAACGTTAGGGATAAGAGGTAATTTAACAAGCGGTCAAATAAATTCAATTTTAATGAGTCATGGAATAAAGCATAATTTAATATGATACGAAAAGTAGAAATAGTTATACAGGAAAGTTTAGTAGCATTTGGCGTGAGCGTAACCGTTCCCGCTATATTTGATTTTACCGTACATATATTTTCGGTAATAGTAATATCAATAGTAGGTACGACCACAATACATTACACACGAAAATTTTTAAATAGAAACAATAAAAATAAAAGCGAAAATGAAAATCACTAAAACAAAATTAAAAACGGCACTAAAAGCACAAGGTGTAAAGTTGCCGCATGGTTACGAAGTTCAATTGAGAAAAAAAGTTAAACCAAAAAAGAAGTAATATGAATAATATATCACAATTTATACAGAATGGAAGTAACGGATATAACAAGTCACCTTGGGATACAAACGATTTGCTTGTAAGAATATTTGGAAACCCTCCCATAGACGGTTACAGTCCTAGCTTGTACGAAAAAACTAGCGGTGGTGGTGGTAGTGACAGTGCTACTGCTGCGAATCAAGTTCAGTTGTATAACTTAATGAGTGTATTAGTAAATGGCGTTTCAGTAAATACTAAACAAGATATACAAATAGCATTAGAAACTAGTATAAGAGATTATATTGGAGATGCAACGGCGCTTGGTTACCCAAATTTAATTTATATAATAAATGCTACTAATACGGCACTTAATTCAATAAAAGTTAACTCAGATCAAACTAACGCTTTATTATCGGCACTACAGAATACAATAACCAATACGGACAATAACATACAGTCACTACAGTCTAGACCTCAAAACGCTTACCAAATAACACACACAGAAACAGCAAGTACATTAGCACTTCTTAAAACGGCAATAGATACCTTTAAGACTGCTAACCAGGGTTACTACTTAACGAGTATAAATGTTTTTCCTGACGGTATTAATTATTCTGCTTTCATTACTTATTCACAACAATAAAATAAATATATACTTATGAAGAAAAAACACACATTAAGATTAATCGGAATTATACTAACAGCTATTAGCGGAACGTTATTAACAGTAGTAACTGGTGGACTAGCTTTACCTGTAGTGGTCGTAACAATAGCAAGTGTTACAGGTGCGTTAGGTACGTCAATGATAGCATTGGATGCAAAACTAGCTGCAGATACTACGTTATAATTTATAAACATTATAAATAATACTTAATCCGTAGATTAATTTCTACGGATTTTTTTATTTCGTTTTTTTAAATTACTTTTGAGAACATAAAACAAACAAAATATATGAAAGATTTTAAAAAATGGTTTGAAGAAAAAAAACAAATGTTAAATCCTGAAGAGATATTAACAATAAATAGTCATATTGAAAAAGCAGAAAAAGCTATTAATAGTATAGATACTATTCAGGGTTTTTTCGACAAAGGCAAAGAGTTGCATGATTCACAAAATCTTATACAAAAAGAACTTGAGGCACACAATGTTACTCAAGGCACATTTTTTCAGCAATTCAAAAAAATAGACGATATTGCAGACGCTGTCTTAAATTCAGCTGAAGTAAAGTAATAAATAAAGGAAAAAATTTAGTAAAATAAAATTTTCTTTTGTTTTATGGAGGTGCAAACTTGAATGTTTAGCACCTCTTTTTTTTTTTTTTTTATGTAGTCCAATCGGTAATGTTGTGTTTCTTTTCTGTATTCCAATAAGTAGAAGCAGAAAAAGCACAATAGTGGCTTATATTAAGTCTTAAACGATTAACCATAGAAGGCTCAATAAATTCAGAGGGGTTATGAAAGACTTTATCTGCATAATCAATCTCAATTATTCTCTTACCTATCTGTTTCGAGGCTTCTACAGCGTTGCTTAGCTGTATTAAGTCGTAGTTAGTCATTTAGATTGTTTAAGATAAATGAACCTTCTAAAGATATATCTTGAATAGCTATACCATACTCTTTGTTCTCCAAGTATATTTCTATTGATTTTATGTTTGCGTAATATTCAGAATAAGGATATACCGCAAAAATTCTATTTTTTTCGGACTTGTCAAAAATAATCCAACACTGTCCCTTTTTTATATTTCTTTCTTCTTTTTTCATAACCAAAGGTAAGTAATATAATGGCATTAAAAAGGATGTGTATAAGTTAGCCTTGCGTAATGAAAGTTATACACATGTAAGAAAATAAGTGATGAAAAATTAGGAAAATAGCATTATGCCCTAAAAACGCAAAAAACAGCGATTTTATTTAGAATTATTCTAAACAACGCAAAAAAAAAGATAAAGGATTGATAGATAGATAGATGGAAAGAGGGTAGAG
>JAYTHK010000378.1:0-23147 GCA_043732665.1 Cytophagales bacterium
AAAAAGACATTACCTATCCCACTGACGCGAAGCTTGCAGTAGCGATACTCAAGGAATGTTGGCGATTGGCCAATAAATGTAATCTAAAGTTACACCAAAGCTATACTAGAAAAACAGCAGAGGCAAAATTGAAAGTGCGCTTTGGGAATCATCCTAAGAAAAAAAGGGAAGCAAGGCAAGCCATAAAGGATTTAAGAAAGTATGCCAGAAAAGTAATTTGTCAATTAAGAAATCATCTATCCCAACAACAATTAGAAGCGTCCAAGAGTAGATTTGAACGCTATGACAAGGTACTTTTACAAAAGAGAGGTGATCATCATAAAATATACTCTTTGCATGAACCAGATGTATATTGTATGAGCAAAGGAAAGGCCCATAAACCATACGAGTTTGGCTGTAAAGTATCCGTTGGCGTAACTGCCAAGGCTGGTGTTATCGTTGCGGTGACTTCTTTTGAAGAGAATAAAAATGACGTTTATACTTTAGAACAAACGCTAGAACAGATAAAATATACCACAGGCAAATTACCCAAAGAAGTTATTTGCGATAGAGGTTACAGAGGTAAGAAAAAAATAGAAGATACCACGATTACAATTCCTAAACCATTACCAAGCGATAGCACTCGGTATCAGAAAGAAAAAGTAAGAATAAAGTTCAGGCGACGAGCAGCGATAGAGCCTATAATAGGGCACTTGAAACACGACCACCGAATGGCCAGAAACTTCTTGAAAGGAAACTTCGGAGATTTTGTCAATTGCGGGCTCGCAGGGGCGGGCTTTAATTTAAAGAAGATGCTACGTAAAATAGCATCTTCTTTAGACAGTTTGATACACTGGTTCTACTCAATAACCTATGCCCTTTTATGTAGAAATAATTTATACCTAAAATAGGGTTTTTAAGGGACGACTACTTATGAAAACTATTGAAACAAAATTTAACAACGAAACGGAACTTTTGATAAAAGGTATTAAAGGGAAATTGAATGAAGCTAAGTCCATCACTGGCACTGTGGGTACCGTTATTTATTCACTTTCTGCTCGCTGTTTTTCAACTTGTAAAATATTGTTCTGTATGTCTTTCATAATATTGTTCGCCCACCAACTTGCGTAAAAATTAAATGTCGTTGTTAGTTTGAAGTTACTATATAAATGAAGTCTATATGTCTTTTCGTTAAGTTTTTCAAGTTCGTAAGTGCCATTTAAAACGTCAAAATATTTTCCTCCGACAACAAGGTGTTCGTCCATCGTTGTCAAAGGAATTTCGTGTGGAAGTGCTTTAATGGTAAATGACATTTTCTTTTTATCAATATACTCGGTAACTGTTTCATGAAAAACGAGTCCGTTTGTAAAAATGGCTTCTCTATATGCTCCTACACCTTCGAAATTTAGCTCCGCTTTTACTGGTCGAGGGAAGTTTAACATATTTGTCAACCACCCTTTGTCCTGTTCTTTTTTGATTTCCCTAACTCTTGTTACGTTGCTCCAGATTTTGTCGGCTGATGCATTTATGTCAATATATGTGTATGCTTTGTATGGAGTAGAATTTGCTCCAATATAATTTTCAACTGGAGAAATAAATAATGGCAAAAGCGTCAAAAGAGAAACATACAATTTATTGTCCCGCTTTTTTAATTTAAAATAACCGCCAATGAGTCCACCAATTGAAGACGCGATTAGAAAAATTGGAAGTATCATTAATAAACAAGGCCAACCTTCAATTGAGAATACAAGTGTTATAAAAAAGAATGCAAATATTGGCATCCAAGGAGTGAAAATTCTATATATTAATCTCTTTACCTTGTCTGTTTTTGAGAAAAATACCGTCAAAGCACCAACAATAGATGGCAAGAGAAAAAGAAATGTTTTTGACATCATATTGAAAATTCCACTCCAAGTTGTCTCTCCGAAAACAAAACGTAGGATTAAAGCATATCCTGTCGGTATTGCTATGATTTTCAAGGTAGTAATTAGTTTCTGTCTATCCATTTCTGTAGTCAATTAAATGTTAGGCTAACGAGCATATATATATCATCTAATTGCTGGCGCCAGCTAGGTTAGTATTTATTCGCATTTATATTCTTTAATCTTGTTATTATACTTTCCACCTTTTTGAATTCCTTTCTTAATTTCTTCACAAGCATTTTTGCTCTGCTTTAATTGATGATAGCATTCCGCTTTTGCAAAATGAAGATTGGATTGTTTAGGATCTAATTCTATGCAACGGCTGATGTCTGCAATAGCAAGATCGTATTGCTTACATTTCATTAGGATATTTCCACGGTTGGCGTATGCATATATAGATTGCTTATTTTTTTCTATTACCGTTGTATAGTCTTCAATAGCATGCTTGAATTTTCTTTCTAGATAAAACAGCCATGCTCTGTTTAAGTATGTCTGCTCAGATTCAGGGTCAAGCTCAATTGTAATGTTATAATATTTTAGAGCACTATCTGGTTTATGAATTGCGTAATAGAAAAATCCAAGCTTTCCGGAAGCAATTTCGTTATTGGGAAACTTATTATATGCTCTTTGAAAGGCAGTAATTAATGCAAGTGTGTCTTTTTGTTGTTCTTTGATGTCACCTATTTTATTAAGAATTTTTCTGGATAAAGTGTCTGTTTTATCATGCTCGTAAGCATGTTGATAAAATTGTTCCGCTTCATTATTTAAACCCTGATATTCTCTTATAGCTGCGAAACCAAAATAGCTTTCGGCATAAGTGCTGTCCATTAGCCAACATTGATTGAACCTAAACATTGCAGTGTCAATTATATTGTGAAAAAAGTAATACCACCCTCGATTTGCTAACTTTTTTGCCGCAGTTGGCTTGTCTTTATAGTCTTCCAACATTCCATTAATAAATTCCTGGTCGTTCAACTTCTCTTCTGTCGTCCGTTCCATTTTTCCATACATTGGTTTAAGATTTGGATGCTTTGCCTCGTTCCATACGTTAACATTTAGGTCAGACTCGTCTTGCGGTTTATTTTTGTAACTCATAGAATCACACGATGTCAAACCTATAATAATTATATATAATAGAAGCCTATAAATGTCCTCTCGTTTCATTGTTGTAAATCTATTTAGCATTATAGCTAGCAATTGTAATACGCCACTCATGCCGTAATATATCAATTTTCGAAATACTTACTCCATGAGCAGCCTATATTTTTACTGCTTATCAATTATCCTATCGAAAGAAAATCCTACAATCCTCAAATCCAAAAAAACCTAGTACCCGCCCTTATACTTCCGCAAAAACCACTCCGTAGAAGCCAACACCAGGAATAAGAAAAATAACCATGGAATACTTACCAACTCTACCAATTCCTCGTTCGTGTGTAAAATCGTTTTAGGCTGACGGGCAATAATAGATTCAGCAAGTTGATCCAGATTTGTTGCTGGGACAAAGCGGCCATTGTTTTTAGCAGAAAGCTGTCTTAGTAACTCGTAATCAGCAGTAGTAGTAAGCGCTTCGAGCATTAGTTCCTTTATAGTAAAACGACCCTCGGACTTTTCTTGTTTGCCTCCCAATTCTGTAGAAGCAGTATATTTATACACGCCTTGTTTCAATCCTTTTATTTCAAAACGCGAATTACTTTCTCCATTGGCAAAAGAGTAAGAGGTAACTTTACCTTCTTCGTCTGAAATTTTCAACTCTATTTTTTGTCCGTAAACTTTTTCAAATAAATCGTTGTATATCTCTGTCTCAAAAAACACCTCGTCGGTAATCAGAAATTCATTTGAAGTAGGGTATACGCGAAATTTCCTTTTGTCTTCTTTAGCAGAAAGATATTGAACAAGGTTTCCAATAAACTTATCAAAAACTTTGTTGTCTTGTGTTTCCAGATATTCATATTGGCGCCACTGCCATAGCCCTTCTCCTGCTATTACCGCTTGTTTTCGGTCGGCACTTGCTAAAATGAGAGGCCTCGAACTTATTGTATTTCCTATTTTCTGGTACATTAATACATCAGAAGTTTCTTTTAAATTATACTCTCCATAAGGTACCATCAGTGGCGGATAATTATTAATAACGGTTTGATCTTCCTGCTCTGTAATGAAACGATCGAAGCCATTGTTATAAGATGGGATTACCAGATCTTTTTGCTCTTGAAGGGAAATAATAGTGACTATTTTATTCGAAGTGTTGAACTGAGTTATGTTGGTTTGATTTCCTACTATAAATAAAACTGAGTTATCTTCCTTAATAATTTTGTCTAGTATATTTTTTGAAATTCCTGCATAGTCTGGTAACTGATGTAAAATATACAAATCATACTTACCTTCTTTGTATTCAGTAATACCAGGGATATAAAGACTAAATTCGTAATTTTCTTTTTTCTCTATCGCTGCCCGTATCGCTTTGATATCAGGATGCGGCGAGGCAGCTATTAAAAGTATTTTCTCCTTGTTTTCGATAATATCAATGTAGGCGTGTACTAGATTATTGCGAAGTGTAAATTCTCCTTTCAGTGGAACCACTTCTATTATGTAATGCTGCATTCCTATTTCAGAGGAAGATGTATAAAACTCTACTTTATTAATTTCGTTATCCGAACGAAAACTAATCGTTTTACTTTCAAGTGTTTTTGTACCTTGTTTTAAATTCACTTGTGTGGCTTGACCTACAAAACCTTTATTATGAATTTCAGCTACGAGAGGAAATTTATTATTTTTATAAGAAAGCTTATTGTATACAACCGTTTTTAAATTTAGATCTATTTTTGGTACTGTATCGCCTATGCCAGCAGTATGAATGGGGAAATTGTATTGTGTGAAATTAGGTGCGGCGCCTTGATTGTAAATTCCATCCGAAACAAGGACAACTCCTGCTAAATTTCTGTTTTCATAATTAGATTGAATATCGTTCAACAAGCCACTTAAATTTGAAGAAGCATTATCAAAGTTAAGTTCTTTTAGTTTATCTTTTTTTTCTACATTATCAAAAGTCTGAATAGAAACTTCAATGGAAGTATTTTCTAATTTTTCTTTTAGCGAAAGTAGATTTGTTTTTAGCGTAGCAATTTTTTCCATTGTAGAGGTTAGCGCAATCGATTGGGAATTGTCTATTGCCAATACAATTGTTGGCTTCTCTGCATAATTTTTGAAATATTTAATAAGCGGGCTAAGCAATAAAAACGCCAATAAGGTCACTAGCAAAAAACGAAGACTCGCTAAAAAGTAATTGGTGTTTTTATTCCAGGTAGATTTTTTTTGATATAATAAATAGGCATACCCCAACCCCGCCAAGAGACAGAAGCTTACATACCAAAGAGAATGTTGGGTTAAGAGTTTATACATTTATGGAGTTATGAGTTTTAAATTATGAGTTGTGAATTTAGAAAACGCACAACTCATAATTCATAATTTAAAATTAAGTTAACATTCCACCACAAACCTGAAGTACCTGCCCAGAAATGTAAGTAGAATTATCAGAGGCAAAGAATACAACACTGTCTGCTACTTCTTCCGCTTTGCCCGCTCTTCTCAGAGGTATTCCTTTTTCCCATTCTTCTTTTACTTTGGGGTCAAGTACTGCTGTCATTTCTGTTTCGATAAAACCTGGAGCAATCGCATTACAACGAATATTTCTTGAGCCAAGTTCTTGGGCTACCGACTTTGTAAAACCAATCATTCCTGCTTTTGATGCTGCGTAGTTGGCTTGCCCAGCGTTGCCGCTTATTCCTACTACAGAGGTGATGTTGATAATCGATCCTTTTTTCTCTTTCATCATTGGTTTGATCACCGCTTTTGTAAGATTGAATGCCGATTTCAGATTGACACGAATTACTTCGTCCCATTGTTCTTCGCTCATTCTCATAAGAAGTCCGTCTTTGGTGATGCCTGCGTTGTTTACCAATGCGTCTATTTTTCCAAATTCTGCCACCACATTATTAATAAGTTCTTCTGCTGCTGCATAACCAGAAGCGTCAGATCGATATCCTTTTGCTTTAATCCCTAATGCTTTTAATTCATTTTCCAAGGCTTCGCCTTTTTCTACACTAGACAAATAAGTAAAAGCAACATTTGCGCCTTCTACGGCACACTTCATGGCAATAGCACGTCCGATACCTTTGGAAGCACCTGTCACCAATACATTTTTCCCTTTTAATAAAGTCATAATTTGATAACTGTTTTAATGTTTTAAAATTTTCAGCTTGTAAAGATATAAATAAAGTGGAAATAGTGAGGTTTTGGAGGGTAGATAGTGGAAGGTAGACTTTAGATAGTAGACCTTAGATTTTAGAAATTAAGCCTTTTAGCTCTGTTTCGATATTTCGCCGGGGAGATACGAGGTAAAGGCTAATCTAGGGTAGCATTTCCCTTGCTGGCATCTCGCAAGCAAGTATCCTTTTTCTAACATAATTAATTATCAGTGTTTTATATACATAAACTATATTTTAGATTAATCTAAAATATAGTTTATGTATATAAAAATTAATAATATATATTTGCAAATAATTAATTTAGAAAAACTTAATATTATGCTTAAAAATACGCCACTAATTATTTTATTATTAAACTTTTATATACAAGTTTCTGCTCAAAATGGGTCAAACACAGCTGAAACAGATACTATTATTGTTGTCCATAAAGAACTTGCCCGAAGAATAATCGACGAATATGAAAATACGGATCAGTTAAAAAGCGATCTGATACCTGATTATTCTAAGGAATGGATGGTAACGGACAGGCCTCATGTGGCTGAAACGCCTATTCTTACTCCAAAAAACGTTCTCCAAATAGAAACGGGTTTTCAATTTCAGAAGAGTAAAACCGCGTTTTATAAAACAGACGACCTTACTTACAATACGATGCTTTTAAGATTGGGATTAAGCAGGCGGGTAGAAGCACGTTTTCAGTTAGACTATGTTGGATCTAAAATACAAAAACGAAGCAACGACAGCTTGATCTCAAATGCAAATGGCTTCTCGGGTTTAAGTGTAGGATCGAAAGTTTTTCTTTTCAACGAACATGGAATTGTTCCAAAAGGAACTTTACTTTATTGGGTTTCACTGCCGTTTTTTGGTTCTAAAAATTTTCGTACTCCTTATACTACCGCTTCTGAAATTGAGTTTTTGTTTCTTAACAAGATCACACATTTTTATGAACTAGAATATAATCTAGGCATTCAGTGGGGAGGAGATACGAGAAATGCGGCGTACGCTTACGCCTTAAACAATGAGTTTTCAATCAATCGTAACTTTAATTTTTTCATAGAGCTGTACGGCTATTTTTATGAAAAAAGCAACGCTGACGATCATTTTAACGGTAAATATATAAATGACCACAGAGTGAATGGAGGGATCTGGTATCTGTTTAATAAAGATCTACAATTCGATTTAAGCGGAGGTATTGGTTTGAGCAAAGTTTCTCCCAATTATTATTTTGCGCTTGGCTTGTCGAACAGATTAAGTCTAAAAAGAAAAAGTAAATAAATCTTTGCTTATGGATTAGAATTTTCAACTACTTTTTAATTTGCCTAAAATAATCTTGTCGTACAGCCGATTTATAAAAAATAAAAGGGGATTGAATCCCCCTTTATTTCTTTGACTAAAATTAAACTAATTATCGTTGAACGATAGAAGTTTTAGTAGTATTTAAAAGCGCTACCAGGTCACTAACAAGAGCGGCATTGTTGGAAGAAGTAACACCATTTTTTGCCAAACCCTTGCCAATGTCTCCAACAAACTTATCGAAGTCTGCGCTGTTCACTTTCTGAGAATTTACATTCATACCGTCTCCCATTCTGCTATTGGTAGCATGGTTATGAGCGTCTGTCATACTTTTTCCAGTATAGCTATAGTCCGTTGAACCAGTCGCTATGCATAAGAAATCGGTAAAATTTTTGCTCAAAGCACTGAACCCTGTAGTATTAGAGGCATTTACTTCAGCAAGTAGTGTAGGGAAATATTTAGCCATCTGTGTATCTGCTGCAATCACATAGATTGAGCTATCGGTAACAGAGCGCAACGTTAAACGTCCTTGTTGGATAGTTGTTCCAGCATTTTTTGGATCGCTTACCATGACGCTTCCTCCCACTCGGGTATAAAGGCTAGGCATAGGTGTAGAAGTTATTGTAGCATCCGTTTTTTTCTTTTTGCAGGAAGTGGTAATGACTGTCATTCCTATTAAGCCTAAGGCAAGTATTATAAAGTATTTTTTCATAGTAATAAAATTTAAGTTTAAAAAAGTTAATTTAATTTATTTATCGAATTTATTTTAGTTAAAGCTTTTGTAAAGGAAATTTGAAAATTGGATGGTTAAAGAATTATCCATGCCTGCTGGACAGCCTTTTTTCAGTTGATCAGCGCTTACTACATAGCGCTCGGCTTTGTATTTGTTTTGACTAAAAGTCATCACCTTTTCATATACATTTTCCGCAGTTTGTATACCAAGTATGTAGCCATAAACTAATGTTCCATGGGCTACATTAAAATATGTTCCCTGTATACCGTCCAATGTTCCGACATAGTTTTTAATTTTCATTGCATCTGAAGAATCAATAGGCTCTTTGAAATCAATTCTGCTTAATTGTATTTTGTTGTTAAGATTTTCGTGCGACTTTTTGGCTATGGCATAGAGATGCACAGATAATACTCCGAATAATAATACAACTGTTCCGGCGAATCCAGTCAAGATGATCTTTATGATTTTTCTTTTCATATATGATTTTTTAAAGTAAAAACATACCTACGTGTGTGATGTTTTAACTGGATTGGTCTTATTTTTATAATAATTTTAAAAATATTCATCTTTTTGATTATTAAACTTTTATAACCTCAACATTCTATAATTTAGAAACATTCCTAATAGCTAGGATGTATTTCAGTATCTTAAATTAAACTAGAAAAGCATTTTAAATTGAAATAATACATGATAATATTCGTGTATTTACCTATGTCTGGTATGGCATTTCCTCTCTTTATTGATTAGAAACATTCTTGATAGTAATTTTTTTAAATTTAAAATAGATGAATTCAGGCTTGTTTTAGGGATTTTAAGAGAAAGTCTTGATTCGGTTATTATTTAAAAAAATCCAGTTAGAAACTTATGTCGTAGGTACATCAACAATTAATTTTTACTCAACATACTTGTATGCTAAAGAGGAAAATTCAAATCATTTAATTGTCTAATTAAAAAATGTCTATGAACTATAATTACTAAATAATTTAAGATGCTGCTGGTATATATTACCTCGGTATTGATTTGTTGATTCATTTGAAATAGTATAAAACAAAATCAATAGGTATGTTTAAATTTTTTAAAGCAATATTACTTTCTTACAACACTGCTCCAGTCGGGGTAAGGGAAATATTTGCTCTCAGCAAAGAAGAGAGCAAAATACTACTCAATTCTATAAAAGAGAATACAGAGATTCAGGAAGCATTAATTATATCGACTTGTAATAGAACAGAACTCTATTATTCGTCGATAGATGATTTAAGTGATTTGTTATTGGACCTTTTATGTCAGCTTAAGGACAGCTCTCTGGGTATAGCTAAAGAAAATTTCGAGATCCTAAATGAACAGGAAGATGCAATAAGACATTTGTTTAATGTGGCGGCAGGTCTTGATGCTAAAGTTGTGGGAGATATGCAGATCGTAGGACAAGTGAAAGCAGCTTATGAACTTTCGGTTGAAATGGAAATGGCCGCTTCTTTTTTGCATAGACTAATGCATACTGTTTTTTTTACAAACAAAAGAATTGTTAAAGAAACAGCATTCAGAAGTGGGATTGCCTCTGTGTCTTTTGCCTCTTCTGAGTTGATAGAAGAATTAATTGAAAACAAAGAAGAGGTTCATGTATTGGTAATTGGAATAGGAAAAATGGGGAAGGATGTATGCAAAACCCTTGTCGAACTTGGATTCTCAAACATAACGATTATCAACCGGACGATCAGTAAGAGCGAAGAATTAGCGGCAGAGTTGTCACAGAAATGTAAAATCAACACAGGAACGCTTGAAAATATTTATGAGCATATTCAAGAGGCAGATGTTGTTGTAAGTGCTGCTGAAACCGAAGAACCGATTATTAAGGTGGAAGGATTGAAGGGGATCAATTACATGAAGCATAAATTTTTTATCGATCTTTCTATGCCTAGAAATATTGAAAAAGAAATCGAAGAATTACCAGGAATTGTTTTGTACAACATAGACGATATTGAACTAAAAACTTCAGAGGCTGTTCAGTTGAGAAAGTCTTCCATTCCTCAGGTTAGAGTAATAATAGAAGAATCAATCATAGAATTTTCGGAGTGGTATACTAACATGAAGGTTTCTCCGGTCATTCAAAAAATGCGTGAAACATTTGAACAAATCCGAGAAGAAGAAATTGAGAGGTATAAAAGAAAGATGAGCTTGGAAGCTCAGGAAATTGTAGAAATTCTGACCAAAAGTATTATTCAGAAAATTATCAAAAATCCGGTACTACATCTAAAAGCCGCCTGTGTGCGCGGGGAATCCGAGAGTATGATCAAAATATTAAATGATGTATTTGATTTGAATAAACCAGAAAAAAGTCGTAAAATCACGATCTGATAAGGTAAATAATTTAAAGTAATTTTAATAATGAAGAAAACTGTCCTGATAGTTTTATCGGTAATTTTTACTTGCGCAATATTCATTGTAATTCCTTCTTGCGAATACAAAAAACAGGACGAGTTATATTGCGATACTGTTCAAGTAACGTATACAACCACAATCATTCCTATCCTTCAAAATAATTGTTACAGATGCCACGGAAAATCTTCCAGTGGCGGCAGCGGTGGTATTGTCCTAGAAGAATATAGTGTATTAAAAACGTATGCTGCAGACGGAAGATTTTATGGAAATGTAGCACACCTTCCAAATTATATTCCAATGCCTTATGATGGGGGAATGCTAACCAATTGTGAACTACTTAAAATAAAAAGTTGGGTAGACAAAGGGTATCCAAATAACTAGAAAAATATATGAAAAAGAACCTCCTACTTTTATTAATTTCCTCTTTCTTTCTATTTGGATTTTCAATTCAAAGAGGAAAATTCATTGCCACTACAGGCAAAGTATCTTTTTTCTCCAGCACCCCTATTGAAGATATTGATGCGGTGAACAACAAGGTTACAAGCATTCTTGACACAGACAAAGGTGAAATTGTATTTTCCATGACGATCACAGATTTTGTTTTCAAAAAATTGTTGATGCAAACCCATTTTAATGAAAATTATATGGAGTCAGAGAAGTATCCGAAATCAACGTTTAAAGGGAAAATTACGAATTTTGCCGATGTGAAATTTGAGGTGAATGGAATCTATAATGCCGCTATTGAAGGCGATATTACAATACACAACGTTACCCAACCCATTAAAGTGAAAGCTACAATAGAAGTTAAAGACGGAAAAATTTTTGCAAAATCTAAATTTTCTGTAAAAACAGCAGACTATAAAATCGACATTCCAAAATTAGTTTTTCAAAAAATAGCGGAAACCATAGACGTAACAGTAGACCTCTCTTACGCTCTCTATACTAAATAAAAATATTTATTTTAACCTATATGAAATACATCTTTCTGATTTTTGTTTTTGGAATTACAGTTTCTTTTTCAAACGCTCAAGACGATTTAATGAATTTGCTTGACAAGGAAACTAAAGATTCTGCTAAAACGGAATATGCTTATGCCACCTTTAAAGGCAATAGAGTAATCAACGGGCAGTCGGTAGAAACGGTAGGCAAACATGTTTTGTCTTTTATTATTGCACATAGATTTGGACCGTTTAATTCTGGTCCTCATAAGTTTTATGGTATAGACATTGCCTACATAAGATTGGGATTTGAATACGGTATCACCGACCGCTTGGAAGTCGGCGTTGGCAGAAGCAATACCAATGAAATGTACGATGGATATTGGAAATATAAATTACTCCGACAGTCTAAAGGTGCTCGCTTTATGCCTGTTTCTGTGGTACTATTTTCTAGTACTGCGGCAACTTCAGCGGTTGCCACGTACAGTCCTGACAAATTCAGCTATAGACTTTATTATACTTACCAAATGATTATTGCCCGAAAATTTAGCGAAAACCTTTCCTTGCAATTGTCTCCCACGCTTATTCACCGCAATTTTGTCGATAATACACAAAACAAAAATGATGTATTTGCGATAGGCTTCTCTGGTAGATACAAACTGACAAAGCGCTTTTCGTTGAACGTTGAATATTTTTACCTTTTACCGAATCAAGCAGTTTATAGAAATGGAGCACAGATCGTTAAATACAACAATTCTCTATCCGTAGGTGTTGATATTGAAACTGGAGGCCACGTATTTCAAATTCATTGCACCAATTCATCAGGTATGATTGATAAATCGTTTATCGCCGAAACCAAAGGACAATGGAATAAAGGTATAATAATGCTTGGGTTCAATGTAACCAGACCGTTTAACTTAGGAAAAAATAAGAAGTAAGAATAAGTAGCTATCCTTTTTTACTTTCTGCTTAAATCCTTTAAATTTGCTCTGCAATTAAAGCAAATTACTAAAAAATTTATACAAATGTCTGTAAAATACGATGTTATAATAATAGGTAGTGGCCCAGGTGGTTATGTAGCTGCTATCAGAGCTTCTCAGCTTGGGAAAAAAGTGGCAGTGGTAGAGAAAGCTGAACTTGGTGGTATCTGCCTGAACTGGGGTTGTATTCCTACAAAAGCCTTGTTGAAAAGTGCGCAAGTATTTGAATACATCAAACATGCAAAAGATTACGGAATCAATGTGTCTGGTGCTGAAGCCGATTTCACTGCAGTGGTAAAAAGAAGCCGTGACGTAGCTGCAGGCATGAGCAAAGGAATTCAATTTCTTTTCAAGAAAAATAAAATAGATACAATCAATGGTTTTGGCAAACTAAAACCAAACAAACAAGTAGAAGTCACCGACGACAAAGGAACAAAAACGATATACGCTGCCGACCACATAATTTTGGCAACCGGAGCACGTTCCAGAGAATTGCCTAATCTGAAAATCGACAACGATAAAATAATAGGTTACCGCAAAGCAATGGTTTTGGAAAAAAGACCAGAGAGTATGGTAATCGTTGGTTCTGGCGCTATCGGTGTCGAGTTTGCGTATTTATACAATGCGATGGGTACGAAGGTAACTATCGTTGAATTTATGCCAAACATTGTTCCGGTAGAAGACGAGGAAGTTTCTAAAACACTTGAAAAAGAGTTTAAAAAAGCAGGTATCACTATCATGACAAGTTCTTCTGTAGAATCAGTAGATACAAAAGGCAAGAAATGTAAGGTGAGTGTAAAAACACAAACTGGAACAGAAACATTAGAGTGCGACATCGTACTTTCTGCGGCTGGCGTTTCTACAAACATTGAAGGTATAGGCCTTGAAGACGCTGGTGTTGCTACAGACAAAGGAAAAGTATTGGTAGACGATTTTTATAAAACGAATATTCCAGGCGTATACGCTATCGGTGATATCGTGAAAGGCCCTGCTTTGGCACACGTAGCTTCTGCAGAAGGAATTATTTGCGTAGAGAAAATTTGCGGACAAAATCCTGAGCCTTTAAACTATGGCAATATTCCAGGCTGTACGTATTGCTCTCCAGAAATTGCATCTGTAGGACTTACTGAAAAAGCAGCCAAGGAAAAGGGATTGGAAATAAAAGTAGGCAAATTTCCATTCTCAGCATCTGGAAAAGCGAGTGCCGCAGGAGCAAAAGAAGGTTTCGTAAAATTAATTTTCGATGCTAAATATGGCGAGTTGCTGGGTGCACACATGATTGGTGCGAACGTTACAGAATTGATTGCTGAAATAGTGGTAGCACGAAAACTAGAAACGACAGGACACGAACTTATAAAAGCAGTACATCCGCACCCAACAATGTCAGAAGCTATTATGGAAGCAGCGGCAGTAGCGTATGGGGAGGTGATACATTTGTAAGCAAGCATAACTTGCTGTCGAGACTCCAGCGGGTAAACAAAGAGAAGAGGGTAAGTATGAAAAATGTTTTCAGGCTTACCCTCTTCTCTTTGTTTTACAAAATGCTTAATAATAGTATAAAAACCACAACTGGCTAACACCCCAATTACCTTTGATTATTTTAAGCTAAAAAATCATTATATTTACATACAAGTAATAACTGAGATTGTGATTATTATAGATGCTTTGTTGCTCAGAAGATTTTAAAAAATAATTATAACCAATATGAAAGTACTTCTCGATATCAAAGATAATCGTGTTCCTTTCTTTATGGAACTGTAGAAAAGCCTTGACTATATCAGTATTGTCAAAGAGGTAAAAGAAGAACGCAAAAGCAAATATTGGGAAGAACTGTTATAAAATATGACTCGCCATTGCCAGTAAAGGAAAAGGCAAAAGTTGTGGCGCTAGATTGATTACGTAAGTCCGCATTGTCAAAAAAACGGTATATCTTATGGACATTTATGATAAATCCGAACAAGCGACTATCTCAGGCAATGAACTAAAATTGCTCATTGATATTCTTTCCGATGATTAACTACTTTTTACAGATTTTTAAATCCTCTATCAATTATTTTAAACTATTGGTGTAATGCTCGATGTTTAGTTGAACTAACCTAGCGGAACGCCTAAGACTATAGTTAAAAGCTGCAGTAAACGGAGAGAAATCTTGACTTTAGACTCCAAATTAAGTTGCATTTAGCTTATATTTATACTCTCAACACAATAATCAGCATCTATGAAACTATACGAAAAAATATTAATTGGAATAGTAACGATTCTATTTGGAACGCAGCTTTTTAATTTTCCAGGCAATGTTGCACTATTTTTATTCGCTGTCTGGCTATTAGGAATATCCTATGCTATTGGTGGCTATAAACTGTTTACTCCTAAAGACAAAACAACTTTCGTAATATCCATTTTTGCTGGAATAATTTTCGCTATGGCTATAGTAACATTACCTTTTACGATAAGATTAAATCTGGGTTTTTTTTGTGAAATTTTACCCATTTTTAATGGAATTTTTTTGGTGGTATTAGCTATTTATGTTTATATAAAAAGAAAATCAAAACAAACATTGTTAAAAGATACAAAGGCTATTTTTATACGATCTTTGATTATTTTAGTAGTGACTTCTTTTTTTGCTTACTGCCCCATTTCGTTCAAGTCGTATAGGAAAATTGTCTTAGCACTGAATGTCAGCAATCAATATCTGGTCAATAATATTTTAATGTTTAGCAATAGAGAAGATAGTGAAGACGCCTTAAAAAATGGGGACTGCGACCTTGCTATTGAATATGCTGAAAAAGCGAATGAGTGTGGTAAAGTTTGGCTGGGAATAAAACCAAATGAAAATGGATATTTGTCAAAAGAAGACAGCAGCCACTTATGGAAGATTATGGGATCTTATCAGAATCTTTATGAAGCATATAAATGTAAAGCCGATGCCTTGTACAATGAAAAAAAATATGAATTGGCCTTGGGATTGTATCTAAAGGCTGATAAATATTTATACGTAGACCTCAACCCTTCTAAGTTAGATGAAATAGAGAAATCGTATTCGATAAATTCTATTGCCTTATGTTATAGCTTTCTTTCTAAATACAATCAAGCTGATTCATTATTTCTCGAAGCGATCGATCTATACAAATTGGTACAAGATACCAACGACACAAAAATTGCAATTTTCCTATCAAATCTTGCCGATTCATATTCTGCTCAGGAATATTATACGTATGCTAATAAAATCTATCAAGCGGCAATTGATATTCGTTTGAAAGTACATTTAAAAGATTCTTCAAATACTAAAAATAAAAAAGAACTTACTGGTTGTTATATTGATATAGCATTAAATTTCATTCGTTCTGATAGCTTGAAACCTGTTCCTTTTTATCTTGAAAAGGCGTTACAGGTGGTAGATAAGAACGATGTAAATTACTGCTTTGCCAATCTTTACTATGGTGTCTATTATTACAGAATGAGTAAATACTTAAAAGCAGATTCTATAGCTAATGAATGTATTGAATGTTATAAAAAACAATTAGAACCAACCAACCAAAATATAGCGGAAACCTATCTAATATTAGCCAATATCAATATGGCACTTGCTAATTATGAAATCGCAGAAGAGCACATTCATAATGGGATTGGTATTACTATAAAAAACTATGGGACTAATAGCTCACGTTATGCTAATTTCTTAAAAGCGCAGGCTTATTTGAATAAAAAAATAGGGAAATATGAGGAAGGCGAAAGTTTATTATACAGAGTAATTGATCTCTATACAACTGAATTAGGAAAAAATAATCGAAAACAACTTGAAGTTCTGTCTGAGCTTGCAAATATCGAGCTTATTCTTGGTAAATTTAAAAACGCAAAAATACATTCGGATAGTTCGCTCTCAATGGCGTCTATTTATTCTAATCTTAAATCACCTGGAAGTACTTCTTTATTAAACAATGCTGCTTATGTAAATTATTATATAGGAAAATATTCTGTCTCTGATATACTTTACAGAAAGGCACTTCGAATTAATAAATCTTTTGATCTAGACCATACTGCTTCAACGGCAATCGCCTTGAATGGACTAGGACTTATAATTACAGAAAAAGGGAAATTAATTAAAGCTGACTCGCTTTTTAGCGCTTCTGTACTTTTGCACAAAGAAATATTTGGAGAAAATCATCCTTTTACGGCCATTGTCTATTTGAATTTTGCATCTCTAAAAATAAAAGAAAATAAACTTCCAGAAGCCAAAGAAATGCTAGCACGGTCTTTCGATATCAATAAAAATTTCTTTGACGATCGACATGATATTTTCGCAGATATTTATTCAGCATTTGGCGATATCGATATAAAAGAAAAACAAAAAGGCATTGCAAAAGATAACTACGAAAAGGCTTTAAACATATACCTGAATAAGTTTGGCAAAAAGCATTTTAAAGTTTTACTAACGAATGAAAAAATGAAATTGTTATAGACGCTGGACTGTATTCTACCAAAACCACCGCTTCTTCTTATCCTCAGTTTTCTTCAAATAATCTTTCGCCTCTTTCCTCAGCGAATTATCACGGTCTGCATTGTCAAGAATAGCTTCGTAATATTGTCGCGCAGCTACCACATCTTTTTCCTTATCAGACATTCTGGCCAAATCAGCTATAGCGTATAAATAATAATTTTGGCTTCGGGCATCCGTTTGTTCGGCAAATTCAATAGTCTTTTTATAAAACTCCTTAGCCTTTGTTTGATTGCCTAATGCTCTGTATATCTTCCCTAGAAAAAAACTGGCATACCTGCCGCTAGTAGCTTCGTATCCGGGCATTCCTATATTAATTTTGTAAATAATATTATCCGACACTTCTTTGCATTCTTTCCATTTTCCAAGCGTATAACATATTCGTGCATAAATTCTTTGAAAATAAGCATTGTCAGGATAGGTGCGGGCTAAATAATCCGCATACTCGAAGGCTGTTTTTTCATCGTCTTCTTCGTTATAGTAGATGCGCATTAAAAAATATTGTGCTTCAGTACGTGTCCAGAAGGCATTAGAGTATACTTCCTTAAGTTGTTTTATTCCAAGTGCTTTATCTCCTTTCGGAAAAAAAGCTAAAACAGGTTTTAAAATCGGATACTCAGTACGAAACCATGCAGCATAGTAGTTGAACAAGGCACTACCAAACAAAAATTCAGGGCTGAGATCGTTGTTGTCGTTCAATTTCTTGAAATAGCTAAAGGCTTTTCTTGTGTTGTTAATAGAACGCATTTCCTGACTATTTTCTGCATAATAGCGTGCAATAAGGCCATGCGCTGCGCAAAGAAAAAAAGAAGCTTCAATATCTGCCTCGTTTTTATCATACATTTTCTCCGCTTTTTTTACAGAAAGCTCCATGTATTTGTCAAAAAGAGGTTCATACTTTTTAACCATCGGATCTTCCTCTATAAAAGGCATCATTCTCCACCAATTGCTAAGGCCGATTAAATAATAAGGTAAGGGATGATTGGGATATTTTTGTGCCATCTCCTGAAATTTGGCCTCCGCTAAGTCAAATTTGAAATTATACATATTATTCATCGCCTCAGTCGCCTCGATTTGAATGCTTTCGTCTTGCATAATACCGCCTATCGATACCGAGTCAGGCTTCTGAGCAAACAGCGGTAGAGATAGAAAAAAAGCCAGTATGTAGAAGAGATGCTTCATTTTTCAATGTATACTAACGTTAACGAGTAAAAAGATATTTAAGTTTTCTAGTGGCCAGATAATTTATTTTTGGTGACTCTTTTCCCCTTCTTGGTTTGTTATTCTATTATTTCAAACTCCACTCTTCTATTAAGTTTTCTGGAAGCTTCCTTTGAATTGTCGGCAATGGGCAGTGCACCGCCATAGCCGATGGTTTCAATTCTGTCTTCTGCTATCCCCTTTTTCATCAGGTACAACTTTACATTGTGAACTCTTTCTTGAGAAAGTTTTAGATTGAGTTCTTGTTTCCCCACATTATCGGTGTGGCCTTCTACTCGTATCTTTATTTCTTCTTCACTTTCCATCCAGTTGGCTAATCTATCCAGCTCTACTTGACCTGCAGTCGGTATTTCTGGTTCTCCTTGATTGAAAACTAAATTATGAAGCTGAAATTTTGCTCCTTTGTTGGCTAACAAAGTATCTGTAATTAAGCTTTGTGGTCTGTATTTTATTGTATAAATACCAGGAGCCAATTCGTCGCCTTTTTGTATGTCGGCAAAACTAATGACCCTTTTACTCGGTTTGTAATTTTTTGCCATTTCCTCTCTGTACTCTGCCGACATAATGGTGCGCATTCCAGGTGGTACATAGTCGTCTGGCATTGTTTCGATGTAAGAAAATTCTATGTCGTCCATTGCCAAATCATTTCCATTCATCGATTTATTAGCATTTTCAATACTGATTGTTACAGCACCAGTGTGTTTGCCAGAATACCAGGTGGCAGTAGTGTATATCCAACGATAGATGTGGTAAAAGTCCCTATCCAATTCTCCAACTTGTTTTCCATCTACCATAAATTTTATCGTAGGATCGTTGCCTTGCACATCTCCATCTTCAAATGCAAAACCTGTTTTTACAGGCTGATCTTTAAATAAATTACAATAGTATACCCCAAATTTGTAGGTAGAGTTCGGTACTATATTTACGGTAGTGCGCCAGGCTTTTTTCCCACCTTGTTCGTCTGAGTTTAGTACGAAATAAAACCCACTACCGTAAGTGTGATCACCTCCTATAGGGTTTAAGAAGTCAGAATTTAATCTGTAAGCTGCGTTAGTGATCGAATATTGTCCTGGTAAATTTCTATTAAAATTGTATTCGTATTCACTCGTGAAACCATAATTGCCGTCTTCGAAATCTCCGTTTTTTACGAGATTTATTTCTCTGTTTTTTGACTGAGCAAAAAGCAGAGAAAAGGAAAATAGAAACAGCACAAGAAAAGCATACAGATGCTTCATTAGGGTATACGAAATTTAATAAGCGCTCAAATTTACTATAATTTGGGTTTATATTGGTATAACCTTACGTAAAGACTAATAGTATGTTATCTTTGTAAAATAGTTGTACGCAAATGGATTTTGGTAGGCTTCCTCATATTGATGGTATAGATTTTACGTTTCCTAATGAACATCAAGGGAATATAAATATACTTCCAGGCTTCCCTTCCGAGGAGTCTTTTATACATGTGGGCTGTCCAATATGGTCGGAGAAAGCTTGGGTAGGAAAGGTTTACCCGAAAGGGGCAAAGGAAAAGGATTTTCTGAAATATTACGGAAAAAAATATTCTTCTATAGAACTAAATGCGACTCATTATAATATTCCAGATGAATCTACTATTGTACGTTGGAGAGATGCTGTACCGGAGCAGTTTAAATTTTGCCCTAAGATTCCTCAGATTATAAGTCATAGCAAAGACATTGTCAAAACGACGGAAAGTATGCTTCATTTTATTTCCGTGGTTCGGTTGCTGGGAAATAAACTTGGACCTTCGTTTCTTCAGTTACCTCCCTATTTCAAACCGGATAAAATAAAGTCGCTCATTTATTTTTTGAATGCTTTACCAGAAGATTTTCAATTGGCGATAGAATTTCGTCACGAAGACTGGTTTAAAGATAAATTGAAATTCGATAAAATATTCAATTACATGGAAGACCGTCGAATCGGCACTGTACTATCAGACGTGGCAGGAAGAAGAGACGTGCTTCATCAAAGACTTTCCAGCCGGACTGCTGTTGTTCGTTTTGGAGCCAATAATCTTCACGCCACAGATTATGCTAGGATTCAAGATTGGACAGTATTGTTGAAGAAATGGTTAGAAGAAGGACTTAAAGAAGTGTACTTTTTTGTACATACGCCCGATACAAGTTTATGTCCTGAGTTGGCTGATTATTTTTCTGAAAAAATGCAATTGAAACTTCCTTCTTTGCCTCCAACCGATCAGTTTAAACAAGGCAATTTATTTGATTGAGTTTTGAAGATCTGTCATAGCAGTTGCTTTCACCTCTCAACTTTTTTATTCCTGATCCACTATCAATTTTTATTACAGAAAGACTATCCTGTGTTTTCTTTGCCTTGTTTTGTTCTTCTTCTGAATGGTCTACTACGAGCGCCAAAAATACGATTCCGATTAGAGCAATTATGCTCATAAAGCCTATGTTTTTGTACAAAAATTTGCGAGCATCTTTGAAGTGATGCAATTTTTTATGGTTTCCTAACAATTTGTTGAAATCCTCATGCTCGCTGATTTGATTATCCTTGAGCAGTTTTGGATTTCGTTTTATTTTGTAATTGTTCATTGTTTCGTTATGCAAGATTTTATCTAAATCTGATTAGTTTTTTTATTTTATCTAAAATCTTGTAAGTGCTTACTTTTGCATTGTTCTCCGTCATATTCATGATGTCTCCAATATCTTTAAAAGAACGATCCTCAAAGAATCCAAGTTCAATAAACTGAATATCTTCGAGCCCTAATCCTTGAATTCCTTTTAGTAACAATTCGATTTTTTCCTCTTTTTCACCATCGCCAATCTCTTTGGCAATTTTAGTAAGACTTTCGTCTTCTATAGATAAAGAACGTCTATTTTTATGTTTCCTAAAAAACATATTCAATTCATTTATAGCGATTCTAAATAATCAGGCTGAAAAGGGCAATCCTTCATGTTCATATTTTGGTAAATAAGCCCTTGCCTTTAGAAAAACCTGAGAAGTAAGATCTGCGGTCAGCTCTTCATCGTCGTTTCTTCGGTATAAAAATAAAAAAACAGGCTTATAATACCGTTCGTACAAAATTCCGAAATAAGTTGTATTTGCCTGAGCCTTTTTTATTTGCAGCATTTCAGCCTTAATATCTTCCTATGTTTTATGCAGTGTACTTGAGAGAAATAGGGTTTATTATAGAATAATGCGTAAACCTTCAGAAAGATACATTCGTAATATTCCAGTACATAGTTTTTTTTTAGATTAAATAGTAAAAAAGACGAACAGTAAATAAGTAATATATTTGCAATACTTGTAGTATTTTTATACAGTTATGTGAAAATTTGCCTAACTTGGCGCTTTAATTTTGATAGTTATAAACGATAGCATACTACTCACTTGATGGATATTTTACACCAGATTCTAGGTTCGGATCTCAAAGCAGGATTCTTAGTTATTCTTAATTTGATTTTAATAGAAAGTCTTCTTTCTGTGGACAATGCAGCAGTTCTTGCGACCATGGTAATGGATTTGCCTAAAGATCAAAGAGACAAAGCTCTTAAATACGGAATAATAGGCGCATATTTTTTTAGAGGTATTTGCTTAGTTTTTGCTTCGTATCTTGTAAAAGTTATTTGGCTAAAAGCAGTAGGTGGATTATACCTTATTTATCTTACGTTTAGTTATTTTAAATCTAAACAAACAGAAACCACTGCCGACGACACTCTAAACAAGCACGAAAACAGAATTTATAAAATGCTAAGTTCATTTGGTCCTTTTTGGTCCACAGTAGCATTGGTAGAAGTTATGGATTTGGCTTTTTCAATTGACAACGTTTTTGCAGCAGTAGCGTTCACAGATAACCTTTGGCTGATCATGATTGGTGTTTTTATAGGAATACTTGCCATGCGTTTTGTAGCACAAAGATTTGTTCAATTGATTGAAAAATTCCCTTTCTTAGAAGCAACAGCTTTTATAGTAATTGGTATTTTAGGTGTCAAACTCGTTCTGTCTTTCATTTGTGATCATTTTTACAAAGTATCGTCAGATGTTTGTGCTAAATGCGAAGATTGTGAATGTTATCCAGGAAGTTCATTTTGCTCCATGTTTAGTGGTGAAAAAGCAGATCTTGGAGTTTCCATTGTAACGGTAGTCGTATTTGTAGTTCCTATTCTTACGTCTATCTTTTTTAATTATCCAAAAAGACTTAAAAAGGAAACTGATTCAAAATAATTGGATTTTATAAATAATTTAAAAAGCCTTCTAATCAAACAGAAGGCTTTTTTGTTTCTATATTTTAAGGTGTATTTTAAAAAACTTTTTTACCTTAATACTATGGAATACGAAGAGGCGAAAAATAAATTTATAGAAACCTTGGGTAAACTTGGATCAGAGTAGGGTATTAATCGTACTATGGCTCAGGTACATGCGTTACTTCTTATTTCGCCAGATCCTTTTAGTGCAGAAGAAATTATAGAGGCTCTTAATATATCCCGAGGCAATGTGAACATGAATGTGCGAGAACTTATCGATTGGGAATTGGTAAATAAAATATTGGCGCCTGGAGAGCGAAAAGAATATTTTTCTGCTGAAAAAGACATTTGGGAAATAGCGAAAAGAGTTGCGAAAGAAAGAAAACGAAGAGAAATAGAACCTGTATTAAAAGTATTGAATCAATTGTCTAAAGTAGAAGGCGATAGGAAGGTTAAAAAAAAGAGTTTTCAGACAAGATGAGTGACTTAAATAATTTCGTTTCCAAGATGGATAAGTCTGTAGATACAATGCTGAAAGCAGATGAAAACTGGTTCTTTGGTTCTATAAAAATGATGGCTAAAAAAAAATTACCCGACTCAAAAACTTTAACACATAATCCTTTATAGGATTAGGTATTATATTCTCTAATTGCATTTAGGGTTAAAGGTAGGGCTAACATAAAACCACTTATAATACTATTGAAAATAGAATTTAAGGAGTT
>JAYTHK010000379.1:0-8575 GCA_043732665.1 Cytophagales bacterium
ATTAGAAGTCAAAAATAAATTAAACAAGAGACCCAGAAAAAGATTTGGATTTAAAAGTCCAAATGAAATTTTCTCGCTAACAATGCAAAACAAAGGAGTATTGCGTTTACGACTTGAACTCACTGCATTTTATTTAGCTAAAATAAATAATTAACGCCCACAGTACCAAAAAGTTCAGGCAATAAATACAAATCTTTTCGTGGCTTTACAGCTAAAAAATTAAGGTATCCGTAAACACAAAAATTAGGCTTTAAATAATATCCTCCATTGAATCCTACTTTAACCGTGCCTCGATGAGGTTTAATCCATCCCTTACCAATATCTTCTATGTTTGATATGATATTTTCTTTACGTTTAACAAAGCCTTTATAACTATCTCCATAATATAAATCTACTCCTAAAAAATAGGTATCGGTGTATATGCCAGGAATCAGATCAAGCTCCGCACCCACAAAAGTAGCATTAGCTTCTTGTGTATTTAACCGTGTAAATAACAATGTTTTTCGGAAAAGAATTTTAAAATTATTTACCCGAACAAGATATCCTTGTCCTCCATATACAAATTGAAAATTATTTTTCCCTTTGAAATTAAATCGATCGGAAACATCGGTAAACAATGTCATGTCATCGTTGATAATGTTAAATATTTTGAGATGTATTTTTCTTGCATATGACAAATTAAATATTGGACCCGTAACAGAAAAACCATTACTAACAGATAGTGCATTCTTTTTAGTAGTAAGTCCAAAAAGTATTTGCGCAGATGTCCTGTTGTAGCAGAACATACAACTTATAAAAATGAAAATCGTGATGATATTCTTAACTAATTTAATCATTAGAAAAAAAAATAGTTACTGTTTTTGAGATGAGAAAGATACTAATCATAATTACTATAAATATACTTATAATAAGGTATATTATGAGAGGAAGTTAAAAAATAAACCTAAAAATTAGCAATTAGTTCTTTCCTAATTTTGGTAAATAATACCTGCAAACTGTCATTTTTAGAGCCTTGTTAACAGATTTTCAGTACTTTTGTCAAAAAAAATGCCTAAGTACCGCTTATTAACAAAAATCGAACTCGAAACGCTTGAAAAGGAATTTGTAGAATACCTTGTATTGAACTCCATTACTGCGGAAGAATGGCAAATTATGAAGCTAAAAGACAGTTTGGGAGTAGAAAAAATAATTAGTCTCTTTAGCGATGTTGTATTCGAAAGTATATTGCGGAAAATAAATTTTCTCGAATATAGAGACAAAAATTCCATTCGTTTATTTCAATGCCTTCCTGAAAAATTAGTCGTTGTTTCAATGGAGGCTTCCGAAAGTGATGACGTAGATTTTACAAACGCAGACTTTTTGGAAAAAGCAGCCCTCTTCGCTCCTGCTTCCTTGAAATTATATACAACCGACAAATCTTTTAAAAGAAAACGTGAATACGAGCTTTTTGAAATGCTACAAACCGGTTGTGTAATTACTAATGATAAGTTATTCAAAACCCTTTGCCTGATGCTTGCAGAGAAAAGTTAACACCCTTCTGCGACATAATATTTATGTTGTGTTTATAAAAAGAACAACATAAATATTATGCCACCACTCCAATCTTATTTTTTAATAGTTGCACAATAAGACGTAAACGCCTCCATAATCGCCTTATGCAAAGATTTTTCACCTTCACTGTCTTGCGACATTTCCCATACCATTACGCCACCAAAACCATTTTCTAAAGCATAAGCCGTTTTTTTACGGATCATGTCTGGACCGTTAAAGAAACACCAATCTGTTCCAGGTGTCTGATCCTCTGAAAAATTCATCGCAGGAAAACCCGCAACAATTTCTGAATATTTTAAAGCTGCTCCACTTCCACCACTTTTAGAAGCAAATTTATAGCCATAGAAAGGCAAGCCCAATACTATTTTTTCTTTCGCAAAACCTCTGTCAACCCAATATTGTTGAGCCTGAACATAATGTTCAAAAGAAGCGTGGTTTCCAAACGGACTAGCAGTCCATGTACCCGTTTGATCGTATATCATCAATTGAATCCAATCGGCCTGTTGTAAGGCTTCGTTTTCAATCCACTTACACCAGTAATCTCCAAAACCAATGGTAGCAGTAAACTCTAAATTCTCCGAAGTAACAGCATTGCGAAATTCTTTCATGAGAATGGTATAGTTTTTCTTTTCCGCTTCATTATCCATCGCTTCCCAGTCCATGTCGATCCCATTAAATTTCTTCTCTTTACAAAATGCAATAACATTAGAAATGAAATTCTTGCGCGCTTCAGAGTTTGCTGCCATGACTGGAAAAGCTTCGTCACCTCCACCACCAAGGCTAATGAATCTTTTACAACCGTGCTTTTTTGTTTGCTTTAAGAAATCAGAGAACAAAATCTCTTGTTCCATAGTATACTCAAGTAAAGAGCCATTTGTAGAGGGTTTTAAAAAAGAAAAAAAAGCATGTGTAAGGTTGGCATAATCTATAAAAGAATTAACACTCCAATTCGTAACGTAACCAATCAGTTTTTTCTCGCAAAACTGAGTTTTGGGTAACTGCGCATTAGCTTGACTTATTGAAAACATAAGAAAAATAAGAAAGGCAAGTATCTTTTTCATATCGAATATATAATGTATTCTCTATTATTTAAAAACTTTATACATAAATTTTTTTCGGTCCGATATCCTTTCTTTTTACTTATAACTTCTTACCAAGAAATTATAAGTATTCTTAATACCAGCGCGTTCAGAACAAAACCTTATTTATTACTTCTAGGCTTATTAAACGTCTTCTTTTTAAAATTAGTATTCTTAGGTGGACGAGCATCAGGATTATACACAGGACCTTCACCCAATTCCTCTGGCAATTTTAATTTTGGAATATCTTTGCCGATCATACTTTCAATTTTACCAAATTTGTATTGGTCTTTTTCGGTAATAAAAGTTATTGCTGTACCTGTAGTTTCGGCTCTGGCAGTACGTCCTATACGGTGTACATAATCTTCTGGATCTGGTGGCACATCGTAGTTGACCACCAAACTAATTCCTTCTACATCTATTCCTCTGGAAAGAATATCGGTTCCAATAATTATATCGAGTTGCTTACTTCTAAATTCTCTTAAAATTTGTTCTCGTTCCGATTGATCCAAATCAGAGTGAAAAGCCTTTATAGACAAACCCGAGCGACGAAGTTCAGAGTATAATTTTTTTACATTATCTTTTGTAGAAGCAAAAATAATTGTGCTGCCCGATTGTCCAGCTGCCATAATACTTTTAATTAACGGGAGTTTCTGAGTATCATAAGTCATATAAGCCTGCTGAAGAATTCCATCTGCGGGCTTAGAAATGGAGATACTTATTTGTTCTGGATTTCTCAGAATCGTATTGGCCATCGTCCGTATTTTTGGAGGCATGGTAGCAGAGAACATCAATGTTTGTCTATCTTTTGGAAGGTAGTTGATAATACGAATAATATCATCGTAAAAACCCATATCCAACATTCTATCCGCTTCGTCAAGAATTAAATGTTGAAGATGATCAAGGTTCATCGCACCAGAAGTAAGTTGTGCGATCAATCTACCTGGAGTAGCAATAATAATGTCGGCACCTTCTTTCAACGCTTTCTTTTGTTGCTCCCATACAGAACCATCTCCTCCGCCGTACACGGCTATCGAACTTACAGCAATAAAATAAGAAAACCCTTCTATTTGTTGATCTATTTGTATTGCTAATTCGCGCGTCGGCACAATGATAAGTGTATTTAGATGACGCGTTTCTGCTTTTAATATTTTATTTAAAACAGGAAGTACATAAGCGGCCGTTTTCCCTGTACCAGTTTGAGCACAGGCTATAAGATCTTTGTTTTGAAGAATAAGAGGAATGGCTTGTTCTTGTATGGGAGTAGCTTTGCTGAAGCCCATAGAGTTAAGCCCGTCTAGCAGTTGGCTATCAAAATTAAATTCGTCGAAGGTCAATGGAAAATTATTTATTGTAAGAAACTATATACAATACCAAATATGCGGTATGGGCGAAGATAACTAAAAAATTGTAGATTTTATAAAAAATAGTACCTTTAAGGATTGAGTACTATACAAAAAACAATGCTAGGACTAAAATTAGCCACTGACCCTCGTTGGGTAAACATCGCTGAAAAAAATATTGAAGAAATTCTTATCGACCATGCGTATTGCGAGCAGAAAGCCGCAACAAACGGTATTTCTCTTATCATCCAATATCCTGACAAAGAAAAACTGGTGGAAACCGTTTCTCCAATTGTGGCAGAAGAATGGGGACATTTCAGAATGGTCTTAAAAGAGTTATCCAAGAGGGGTTTTAAACTAGGACCAAAACGTGCTGACAAATATGTCATCGAGCTTTTTAAATTAGAAAGAAAAGGTGGCAGAATGGAAAATCAGCTGATGGATAAATTGCTGATTGCTGCCCTCATTGAAGCCCGAAGTTGCGAGCGATTCCGATTGCTTTCCGAGAATATTTCTGACCTCGAACTAAGAGATTTTTACCATGAACTAATGATTTCCGAAGCAGGTCATTACCGTATTTTTTTAGACCTAGCAAAAGAATATATGTCCGAAGAGGTCGTAAAACAGAGGCTTCAGGAAATGCTAGAAGCAGAAGCAGAAATTTTAAAAAACATGGATGTTAGAGGTGATAGGATACATTGATAAAATTTGAATTATTAGTTTTTAATATTGAGTTAAAAAATGATAGTATAAAATAATATAGCCTATGGTTTAAACCGTGGACTATGTTATTTTATAACTTGCTAGTGGGACGCCAGCGAACAAAAAAATCAAAATTATCTTCCTAAGAATGTTTCTCTAACTGCTTCACAAGCACGTCAAAATCCTTAGGATACGGTGCTACTATTTGAATTTCTTCTCCATTTAAAAGCTTAAACTTCAAAGAATACGCATGTAAGGCAACTCTTCTAATGAGCGGCTGCTCTTCTGTATTTTGTTTAAGATTGAAATTTTTCTTTTTTAAATCTGATAAATAAATAAATTTACCGCCATACTGTTCGTCACAAACGATAGAAGCTTTCAGACAAGCGAGGTGAATCCGAATTTGATGCATACGGCCAGTAATAGGCAAACATTGCACAAGCGTATGTCTTTTATAGGCTCTTAGTGTATTAAAAAAAGTCTCTGCTAATTTTCCATTTACACGATCTATTTTTACGATTCCATTGTTTTGAGCATGAATAGGCAGGTACACATTTACATCCTTAAAATCCTGAACACCATCTACCACCGCATGATATTCTTTCGTCACTTGACGGTCTTCAAACTGCATGGCCAAATGCCTGTATGCCTCTGGATTTTTAGCGATGGCCAAAACACCAGAAGTTTCTTTGTCCAGACGATGGCAAACTTGTGCATCGTCAGAATAAGCTTTCGCCATTTTCTTAATGTTAAAAGTATCGGCACGGTCATCTAACGTAGATATATAAGGTGGCTTGTTTACCAAAATATAATCTTCGTTTTCAAATATAATTAGTTCTTTAAAATCCAGTATTTTCATTTTCTTTTATCTTCTCGAAGAATCAATTTCGTTGTTTATTACCTTACCTTTTTTTAGTTTGAAAAAGAAATTCGTTCCCTCTCCCATCACACTATTCACCTCTACTTTAGAAGTATGAGCTTCTACAATATGTTTCACAATTCCCAAACCTAAACCCGTACCTCCTCTATCTTTTGCCCGGCTTTTTTCCACTCTATAAAAACGCTCAAAAATTCTACTTAGATGTTTTTGCTCAATACCAGGACCGTCGTCTTTCACAGAAACCTCTACCTCGTCATTTTCAATGACATATTTCACCAATACCGTTCCATTGTCTTTTCCATATTTTATAGCATTCACAATAAGATTGGTCATCACTTGTCCCATACGCATCTTGTCGGCGTATACATAACAAGATTTGGGATTATATTTGTAAAACCTAAGCTTAGTGCCTCTCTCTGCTGCTGTTTCTTCAAGTTGGTCAAAAATATCTTCCGTCAGTTTTAATAAATCAAAACTATAGAAGTGCATTTTAATTTCGCCTATTTCCAATTGAGAAATAGTAATAAGATCTTGCACCAACATATTCAATCCATCAAGACTATTGGCTGCTTTAGTTAAAAATTTATCTCGAACATTTATATCGTCTACTGCCCCGTCTATAAGCGTATGTACAAATCCTTGTGCAGAAAATATTGGCGTTTTTAATTCGTGAGAAACATCTGCAAGAAACTCTCTTCGAAATGTTTCAAGTTTTTTCAACTCTTCAATTTCCATCTGTTTTTTTTCTGCAAAATCAATAATCTCCTCTTTGATTCTATTTAATGGAGTGAAATTTATAGAGGTTAATTTCTGTTTCGAAAAACTATAATCCTTCTTTTTAATTTTATCTAAGAGAGTATAAATATTGTCTATTTCATGAAAAATGAATTTTTCTAATGAATAATAGACGATAATAAGTGTCGTAAGAAAAAAAGCCAAAAGGTAAAAAAAGTAACTTACTGAAGTACCTGTACTTATATAAAGAACAATCCCTAACAAAGTTGTGACCAAACAGCTAAGAAGCAAGGACACGGTTTTAGCGTTGAACAGCATAGGAATTTATGAATTGTCTTTAGAAAATTTATACCCTATTCCCTTCACTGTAGTAATATAATCTTCCCCTATTTTTTCTCTCACTTTGCGTATATGCACGTCAATTGTTCTGGCCACTACATGTACATCAGAACCCCATACATATTTAAGCAAGTCGTCTCTACCATATACCACATCAGGATGAAGAGACAGGAAATACAAAAGTTCAAATTCTTTTTTCGGAAGAATTATTTTTCCTCCGTTCTTTGTAACAGTATAACTAGAACGATCAATTACTAATTGTCCAATAGAAACTGAACTCGGTTGTTCATTTACTTGTTTATAATCGCGGCGAAAATAGGCTGCAAGCCTGCTTAATAAAGCTCTTGGTTTTATGGGTTTAGCCAGGTAGTCGTTGGCTCCTGCTTCAAATGCTGCTATTTCAGTAAACTCCTCTGATCTGGCAGTAAGAAATATAATAAAGACATCTTTTAATTTTGGAATTTCACGGAGCCTTCTGCACGTTTCTATGCCATCCATTTTTGGCATCATTACATCAATTAATATGAGTTGAGGAAGATGTTCTTTGGCAGCTTCGATAGCAGAAAATCCATCGCTCGCTTGTATTACTTCGTAACCTTCTTTGCTCAGATTGTAATCCAGCATTTCTAAAATATCACTTTCGTCGTCTACTATCAGTACTTTATTTTTCTTACTCATTAATCTTCTATAAGCCTATATGATTATTCGCTGAATAGTTTTTCCAACGCTTTGTCGAGTTCGGCACCTCTCAAATTAGTGGCTACTATTTTACCCGTTTTGTCTAATAGAAAGGCCGCAGGAATTCCTCTTATTCCATATAATTTAGCCGCTTCGGAACTCCATCCTTTCAGATCTGATACGTGATTTTCCCAAATCAAACCATCTTTTCTAATCGCTGTCATCCACTTATTTCTATTGTCGTCAAGTGACACACTAAAAACCGTGAAGCCTTTGCTTTTGTATTTTTGATAAGCGGATACTACATTAGGATTTTCCATACGACAAGGCCCACACCACGAAGCCCAAAAATCTAATAAGACAACTTTCCCTTTTAAAGAGTGCAAGGATATGAATTTTCCCGTAGTGTCTTTCATTTTTATATCTGGAGGAATATCTCCCACTTTCGGCATTCCTTTAGGAATATTAGCTATGAAAAATTTAGCAGATGTTGAATTGGGGAACTCCCTTGCATACTGCTCTGCAAGTATACGAGAGTATTCAGGATCTTGCTGGTTTACAGCTCTAATCATCGTGTTGTATGCAATTTCCTTATTGGCATTCAGCTTTTCACTCTTGGAAAATATTTTATAGGCAGCTACCTTCATATCGCCTTGTTGGTAGTATTTTTGAAGAAAAACATATATTTTATTGGTCAACATATCCCCTCTGGAATATTCTTCATCAGAAAATTCTACTTTTCTAAAATAGTTATCTTGACTAGTGGTATCATAACTAATAAACATCTCCGCTACTTTTGCTACAAAAGTCCCTTTATTGGCTTGCGATAAATTGATTAACTTTTCACGTAATGCTCTGTTAATAGTATCTAGTTTCAAAAGAAGTTTTCCTATTTCTATTTGAAAAGTTGCAGGATCAGAATCTCTTAAAGGCATAAGTTTCTGTGCTTGGTCGTCCAATTTTTTAAACTCCGCACCATGCCAAGTATTGATAGAAAGATAATTGACATACAAATTATTTTCTTTGGAATCCTTTATTTTCAATTCACTCGTTGTCAAGTCAGCGTCCATTATAAGATTCGTATTGTCAAAAACAAACGTGAAATTCTTTTTATCGTCAACTCCAATCTTATAAAATCCTCTGTGCATAGATTCTTTTGTTTTAAACTCAAAAGTACTATTCGAAAGTTTAGAAGAGTCTATTTTCTCAATATCTGCACCAATACATTTGAACAAATAGATATAAGGATATACTTGAGCATTTTTTAA
>JAYTHK010000380.1:0-8533 GCA_043732665.1 Cytophagales bacterium
CTTAAAAAGTAAGATAAGGGTTTAGAAAAAGGGTTAAAAGTTTAAAGTTGAAAATATTAACTCAAAATTTTTAACTCTTTTCCTAAACCCTATAGGCTACCGCAACACCTGAATCCATTCCTTAAAACGTTTAGTTGTTAAGTCAACACTATAATAGTATATCCCATCGGAAACATCTCCAGCGCACCATTTGAAATTTCTATCTGAAGACATATAAACTCTTGCCCCCCATCGGTTATATACTTCTACTGATTTGAAAATAACAGTACAATTATCTGGAGGAATGTTGGGGATATAAAAACAATCGTTTAGACCGTCTCCGTTGGGTGTAATAAGATTGGTTGGTTTAATATTTTCCAGACCGTCGTCTACGTCTTCTAGTCTGATCAATACTGAAGTTGTATCATTGTGTGTATAAATACAGCTAACATCTTCCAATCCAAAAATTATCTTATATGTCAATTTACTTTTCATATCCTCACAAGAGGGAGTCCATGTAAACAAATAGGCAAGACTATCTACGCCGTCGTATACTTTCGTGAAATTCATTCTATAATCGCTCAATTTAAAACGAAAGCCAGTGCCAGTGATTACCTTTATATCATTTGGGTTAACGTCCGTTCCATAAACATAAAACTTCACTAATGAATCTGGATGAGTAAGAAGCGATCTGTTAGGATCTAGGCTGGTAGTGAGTTTGGGCGGTTTGTTATTCGGATCTACCTTAACATGCACATATGTTCTAAGTGTATCCGTTCTTCTAGGACAATCTGTGGATTTTCCATTTTTCACTATTATATCAAGATAATAGACTGAATCTCTTGTTATCAAAATTTTATCACAGGGAGAAAAGCACATATTCATCGTTGCAGTATCAATGGCGGCAGTAAGCGTAAGCTGAGAGGGGGAAAAGGCCAAAACGGATGTAGGTAAATTAGTAGAGCCATAGTAGATACTTTCCTCTTGAGTACTATGATAAAAATTTGATGTGGAATCCGTTACGAATATTGTGTAACAAGTATCTTTATTAAGATTTACAATAATAGTATCAGGAGTCGAAGTACCCCAATTCGTACTTCCAGAGCCGCTATTCCCATTGTTAGAGGCATTCAACCCAACACTGGGCGGATGAGTAGGCGGACAGTCTTTTACAAGGTATTGAAAATCTCTTTGAACCTCTCCTATTTTGACACCCTTTCTATATTCATCGCAGACTACCGCAAATGCGAATAAGCCAGTATCGGCTGGGTTCAACGATAATATACCCGAAGCGCTATTAATAGTCAATGGCGGGCTTCCATGAATGGCATTGGTGGCAGAGTATCCTGGATTCCATTGAATAAGTTGGTAGGGACCAGAAAGTGGATAAGGATCTAAATTAGTATAAATATCTGTATGTCCTTTCATTGGATTGACCATCTTGTAAACTAGAGAATCTCCGTCTTTGTCTGTTGCAGAAAAATCAATATTTATAAAGTTATTTTTGCACAAATATTGAGCAGGAACTTGACCAAATACAGCGGATGAATTCACAAATGGAACACCTAATTTTGATACAGGAGGAAATTCAAGATAAAAAACCTGTCCTTCGTCCACAGCAATATTTATAATCTGATAATTTCTACAACACCTTTCCCATGCAATATAATAACCCTGTGGTTCTACTAGCCCTGTCAAATCAACACTACCTGTGTACCTAAAAAGGCGGGTACGAACCTTCCCTGGATCAGAACAACCATTATTGGTATAGGTAATAAAATCACTATTATTTGCGACAGGCCTTACCAGTTGAAAATCTTTTATATAATTGTTAGTGGCTTTACTAAATACACCTACCTGTATAGTAAGGTCGGCATCTAGAAGATTGGACTGTGCATTTATATCGTCGTAAAACATATCCATATAGACATTATATAAATAGCCATGACCGCTGTATACCATTTCAAAATTTCCTCCTACAATATGCGATGCTTTTATTTCTGTATAAAAAGATCCAAAAAATAATACTAAAAACAATATCCAATTTTTCATAAAACAAATATACATAAATTACAATTACCTGACATTTAAACGTCGTTTTTTATCATAATAGTATACCTTAAAAAATTCTTTTCCACAGCTTTGCCAAAACGGATATTAATTAACTGATTATAAATATATTAAATAATATATAATTACTAATTTTATTGTGCTTTTCTATTGAAATTCGCTTAAATTTTCGTACTTTTACTTATTGTAATTTTTATAAAAAATGAGCGAACTAAAAGAAAAAATTTCTAGTGATTATTCGGCCGATAACATTCAGGTTTTAGAAGGTTTAGAAGCTGTAAGAAAACGTCCTGCCATGTATATTGGCGATATCGGCATCAAAGGACTTCACCATTTGATATGGGAAGTAGTCGATAACTCCATAGACGAAGCAATGGCTGGATATTGTAATGAGATTTCTGTTACTATAAATGAAGATAATTCTGTTACAGTAGAAGATAACGGTAGAGGTATTCCTACAGGCATAATGGCCAAAGAAGGCAAGTCTGCTCTTGAGATCGTTATGACCGTTCTTCACGCAGGTGGTAAATTTGACAAAGATACTTATAAGGTATCTGGAGGTTTGCACGGCGTTGGGGTTTCCTGCGTAAATGCACTTTCTAGTCCTCTTGTCGTAAATGTACATAGAGATGGGAAAGTATTTCAGCAAGAATACAGATGTGGTATTCCTCAGTACGATGTTAAAGTAGTAGGCGATTCTGACCGCACAGGTACGATTGTTACCTTTAAGCCTGATGCTACAATATTTACAGTTACCGAATACAAATACGAAACAGTAGCTACTCGATTAAGAGAATTATCTTTTCTTAACAAAGGAATAAGACTTAACCTTAAAGACCTTAGAGACAAAGATTCTAGTGGAAACCCTATTTCTGACTCCTTCTTTTCTACAAGAGGTCTAGTAGAATTTGTAGAATACGCCGATTCCACACGTGAGCGACTTATTCCAGAGCCGTTATATCTAGAAACAGACAAAGGTGGTATTCCTATAGAAATAGGAATTTTATACAATACCTCTTACTCTGAAAACATTTTTTCTTATGTAAACAACATCAACACGCACGAGGGTGGCACACACGTAGCTGGATTTCGAAGAGCATTGACCAGAACACTGAAATCTTATGCAGAAAAATCTGGAATGCTAGAGAAATTGAAATTAGAAATCAGTGGAGACGACTTCCGTGAAGGACTTACTGCTGTAATTTCCGTGAAAGTAGCCGAACCACAATTTGAAGGTCAAACTAAAACAAAACTCGGAAACTCCGAAGTAATGGGTGCTGTAGATATTGCAGTAGGTGAATTACTTAATACTTACCTAGAAGAACATCCAAGAGAAGCAAAAACAATTGTATCCAAAGTAATATTAGCAGCACAGGCGCGTATTGCAGCCCGTAAAGCAAGGGAAATGGTGCAACGAAAAAACGTACTTTCGGGTAGTGGACTTCCCGGTAAACTAGCAGACTGTTCAGACAACGACCCTTTTGCTTGCGAAATATACCTTGTAGAAGGGGATTCTGCAGGTGGATCGGCTAAACAAGGTCGCGACAGAAGATTTCAGGCGATACTTCCCTTGAGAGGTAAAATTTTGAATGTAGAAAAGGCACAAGAGCATAGAATCTACGAGAACGAAGAGATTCGCAATATGATCACCGCCCTTGGTGTAAAATTCGGAACAGCTGAAGATGCCAAAGCATTGGATATGACCAAACTTCGATATCACAAAGTAATTATCATGACGGATGCGGACATTGACGGTAGTCATATTCGTACCCTGATTTTAACTTTCTTTTTCCGATACATGAGAGATTTGATTGACAACGGTTATCTATACATTGCATTACCACCTCTTTATTTGGTTAAGAAAGGCAAACAAGAAAAATACTGCTGGAACGAAGAACAAAGAGAACTGGCCGTTAAAGAACTAGCAAAAGACGGAAAAGAGGAAAATGTAGGCGTACAACGATACAAAGGTCTTGGTGAAATGAATCCTGAGCAATTATGGTCGACCACAATGAACCCAGAAACTCGTTCTCTTAAAAAAGTAAGTATAGAATCGGCCGCCGAAGCAGATCACTTATTTTCAATGCTTATGGGCGACGAAGTAGCACCAAGAAGAGAGTTTATTGAAAAAAATGCTAAATACGCAAAAGTAGACGTTTAGAAAAAAATACCCCTAGTACGTAACAATATATTAATATCAAAAGGGTTCAATAATATGAACCCTTTTTTAAATTTGCGTTGAAATAACAAGTTTTATGTCGGTAAAGAAGAAGAATCAACTCTTAGAGAGTAATTACATAAGCAGAGATTTAAGTTGGATAAGCTTTAACATAAGAGTTTTAGACCAAGCAAAAAACACAAATCGAAATATCTTAGAAAGGCTTAAATTTTTAGCCATCACTGCTTCCAATCTTGATGAATTTTTCCAAATAAGAGTCGGCAGCTTATATAATTACTTGGATTATGGAAAAGAGCGAACAGACAATTCTGGTCTAAGAGAAGTTCCCTTTAAAAAAGTGCTGCTGAATGAAATGCATAACTTTTACAACCATCAAATCGATTATTTATCGCGCACATTACGACCAGAGTTTGAAAAAAACGGATTTATAATCGCTAAAAAAGAGGACCTTTTAGAAAGTGAGTTTTATTTAATTGAAGAATATTTCAGGAACACGATCTACCCCATGCTTACACCCATGGCCTATGATAGTTACCATTCCTTCCCTACACTGATCAATAAACTCCTTACTTTAGGCGTAATTACTCGTCTTACGGACGCAGGAAAAGAAAACGATAAACGTCTTTCTTTTGTACCTGTTCCACAGAATCTTCCAAGGTTTTATGAGATTCACAGAGAAGATAAAATTTTATTTGTTCCAATTGAAGACATCATAAAATGGAACATCCACAAACTCTACCGTAACATTGAAGTTTTATGCATCAGCACATTCAGAATTACGCGTAATGGAGATTTTTCTTTAGAAGAAAATGATGACATTGAAGAACAATACATTGAAGAAATTACTAAAAAATTAAAATCCAGAAAAACGGCCAGAGTAGTAAGAATAGAGATTGATCCTGAATATTCTCAATGGATGATGGATATTCTAAAGGGAAGATATGAAATAGACGATTACAATGTTTTTGAAAATTCTGCCTTAATTGATTTCACTGGATTTTGGCAAATTATAAATCACGAAGAATTTAAACGCATGCTTTATGTCGCTCATAAGCCAGTGAAACCAATATCTTTCCCCAATGCAGGCGATGTTGATATTTTTGATTACCTCAAAAAAAACGATGTCCTGTTGCATCAACCCTACAACAATATGCAACTGGTATTGGATATGCTTGAAAAGGCTTCTGTCGATCCAAATGTACTCGCTATAAAAATTACTATTTATCGTCTTGCAAAAAAATCAAAGATTTCTAATGCTCTTTTAAAGGCTGCCGAAAATGGAAAACACGTTTCTGTTTTATTTGAAGTGCAAGCTCGTTTTGACGAAGAGAATAATATAAATGAAGGACAACGGTTGCAGAAAGCGGGTTGTTTTGTAGTGTATGGAATAAATAAGTTAAAAACCCATACCAAGTTAATGATGATTGTGCGTAGGGAACCAGATGGAAAAGTAACCCGCTACGTACACATGGCAAGTGGAAACTACAACGAGGATACCGCACGACTCTATACGGACATTGGCTTGCTCACCACCAATGAGGTATATGCACACGATGTAAATGAATTTTTCAACGTAATAACAGGACACTCTCAGCCTGATGTTTATCAGTATTTACTTACTTCGCCAGGTGATATGCGAAATAAGTTAATTGATTTGATAAATATAGAAGCGGAAAACGCTAAAAAAGGATTGCCAAGTGGAATCGCTATAAAAATAAATTCCCTACAGGATATGAAAACGATTGATGCCCTCTATGCTGCTTCTCAGGTAGGAGTATCGGTCAAACTTATCATACGTGGAATGTGTTGCCTTCGTCCAGGCAGAAAAGGGTTGAGTGAAAATATTTCTGTAAAATCAATTGTAGGAAACTTCTTAGAACATTGTAGAATTTATTATTTCCATAACAATGGAGATCCAAAAGTATTTGGAGGCAGCGCAGATGTGATGATCCGCAGTTTCGACAGACGTGTAGAATCTTTGTTTCAGATTACAGATACGCTCTGTAAACAAGAGGTTATTAATATCCTCGAATATAATCTAAGAGATAATGTAAATTCATATACGTTGTTGGAAGATGGTATCTATACCAAAAGTTTCAACGACAATGAATCTTCTTTTGACGTACACAAAGAGTTTTTCAAAGTAACAAAAGGGATCATTATGAAGGCTAAACTATTTAATGGAAATCATCACGAGGAGGAAGAAAAGAAAAAGCCTGAGAAAAAGAGGAAAATGGCTGTCAAGAAATAGTTGGTGATTATAAGTGAAAAGTGAGAGGTAAAAAGATAGTAGTCCTAAATTTTTACCTCTCACTTTCCACTTATAAAGAATTAAGTATTTATCCTTTCTATAACCTTTGCTCCCGTTGTGAGGTCAAAACCGATAAGCTCTACATACGAAACCTTGGGCAACCAAGATGTCTCATGTGCTTGGACAAATATTTTACTTAGTTTGGCTTTTTTACCATTAATAAGAATATGTGCAACAGCCTGACCTTTATTGTCAACAAAAAAAGTAGCTGTTTTTTTGTTAGACGCTGCAAAATGAATTGTATAAATTTTAGAAGTGTCTTTGGGAACCGTTACTTCTGCTCCATAAGCTAAGACTCTTTCTAAATAATTAAGAGTCCCTTTCTCTCCTTTTTCGGTATACCTTATCCAATAAATATCCAGTGGTTTTTTCGAGTCTACTTTACCATCTTTAATATTGGCATCATATATAATCGTATTGGAGTTAGTACTTCTTTGTATATAAAATAATAACTTATTTGTTTGAGGAGGAATAGGAAATTCAACCTGACCAGATAAATTAAAAGCGTTATTATTTGTGGGAATCAAAAAAACTACCGCGAATAAAAAAGCTACACTTATCTTTATTTTTTTTTTATTGAACAACATATTTTATACTTCAAAAATAAACTCCTAAATTTAAAGAATTATTACTGATATTAGAAAATTATTTATATAAAGCGGTGAAAATAATATATTTATATGTTGAAAACTGGCGTCTAGCATGGAATCAAAAAAAGCTCAGGATCAAAGCCTTAGTCTATTTTTCAGCCTTTATAATCATCTCCTTTATAACACTTCCGTATTTTAAGTTTATAGAATTAAGAACTGGTTACCAATTAGATGATCCGTTATTGAACATTATTCCTGCAAGAGATTTTTCAAAATTGATTTTCATTTTGATGTATGGAATTGCCTTCGTTAATGTTCTGTTCCTTCTTAAAGACCCTACCCGTTTTATAAAATATTTACAGATATATTCCTTTGTGATTTTTGCACGCTTATTTTGTATCCTTTTCACACCATTGGAGGCTCCAATAGGGGTGATCCCCTTGGAAGACTTTATTATCTATGGTAAAGAGGTTATCACAAAAGACTTGTTTTTCTCTGGTCATGTTTCGTCTCTTTTTTTACTTTATATGATTGCCAATAACCGTGTTCTCAAATACATAAATTTGGCAATAACCCTAGTAGTATCTTTTTTGATTTTAGCGCAACACATACATTACACCGTTGATATAGTAGTAGCACCAGCTATTGTATGGGCTATTTTCTCTATTGTAACGAAGCGTCAGAACGCTTCAGCAACGGTAAAATAAAGTCCAGAAGATTTATTTCCCACACCATAATCGATTCTTAAATTCAATCGTTCATTTTTACGCAGACTAAAACGAAGCCCTCCTCCTAGAGAATATTTCAGATTTCCTTTAAAGTGTCGTATATTATTAGAAACTTCTCCTAAACCACTAAAGAAAACTAAACCAAACCTTCCCAACATAGGAGATCTGTATTCTGCTTGAGCCGCAATCAAATCTTTATCTCTATATCTTCCTGCATAATAGCCTCTCATTATATCCGAACCTCCAAGTGCTGCAAGATTGCGAATAGGTACATCTCCATTGTTAAAAAGTCCAACCGCTTGAAATGCTAAAATGTGTCCTTTATAGATAGAGATGTATTTTCTTAAATCTATACTTATCACATTAAAATTAAATTCACTCCCAATCCAATATCTATAGGGTATGATATTCAATTGAAAATAGACTCCTTTTGTAGAACTAAATGCATGATTGCGAGTATCCCATGCCAGAGCCATTCCTAGCCCTGAAATTATGCCACCATGCCTACCCATAATATTTTCCTTATCAAACAATCCGCCTTCGTTGTATCCAAATTTAAACACATTTTGAAATTCATAATTTATGCCAATATAGACTTCTTTATACAATCTCCTTAATATCTGAGGATTAATTAAAAATTGCTCAAAGGTATAGGGCTCAATTGCCTCTTTATTCG
>JAYTHK010000381.1:0-2525 GCA_043732665.1 Cytophagales bacterium
CTGAATCTGTATTTGCTTTTCTGAGTTCTGAGGTAAAAATGGTTTATTAAAAATGTAAGACTTCTCTATGTATATCTTCAACGGTAGTTGTTTCTACACTGCCAGAGGCCTTACGAATATTGGTCACTCGGCATTGCCAAGCGACTGCCTTCAGGTCTGAGAGGATGCGGGAGTCTTCGCCGCAGTTGTTTTCTCTGCTACCATTTTATCATATTCTGCCTTTGCTGTATTATATGCTTTTTTAAATTCTTCAGCAGTTAGACCTGAGGCGTCAATTATTTTTTGCATATCTTTAGACATTTTTTCCCATGTGTAGGTTCCTATCAAGAAAGAATAGCCCCAAGTTAAGTGTCCTTCAACACCTAAACCAGGTTAGCATCGCCAGGATTTCCTCCACGATAAATATACTCCCCATCATCATCATTATCTTCTTCTGTTGGAACTACAGGTACAGCTGGATATTTTCGCACTGCTGGATCAACACTAAAGAATCTTGATAATTTTGGATTGTACAATCTTTCTCCATAATCCTGCCAACCCTCTTCTTGATCGTTCTCTTTGCCATTGTAGCCATATCGACAATGGATGGCATCCACAATATAACACCCATTCCAAAAGCAATTTCATGCGTATATACTAGTGCAGTAATAACTGATGTTATAAGATAACTACCAAATCCTACAATAAACAGGAACGTTAGGGACTTTTTAGAAATAAAATTTATAAGTGCTCTCATCAATGAAACCAATAGTTTATATCGTTTTACCATTCCTGTATTAATTCAAATGTGAGACCAGTAAGTTTATGTTTATGATATAACGAAAAAAATTCATCGCTAGGATCTTTTAATCCCGTAATTGTGAAAATATCTATTTTTGAAGTTTCTGGGATTTTAAAAAGCGTAGATTCACTGCCAACTCTTTCTTTAAGAAAACTATATTTTAAAATCCTACCTTTTGTACCATCGTCATACATATCCCATTCTGTTTTTTTATAATCAAGACAATTTAAACATTCCAGAATATTTATTAAATGTAGCTTCTTATCGCTTCGCTCTAATTTGAGAGATAATATCTCTCCCGACATTTCAAAAAGAGTCTCTAATAAATCAAAAGCAATCTGATCACAAACAAGAATGCCAGAACCCAAATTCGAAAAATTTTTTGCCTTCATTTTAGGATTCTGTATGTAAACTTCAAGCTCTTCCCAACCCTGACTCCTTGGTTCAGCATCAAAGGTTAAAAAATCAACATCCATTTTATTACTATCAGTTGGACTTAATATATTAATATTATTGCTGTCCATTTCAATTTTATAAATTTTCATTATTTGATTTTAAAAGTTCCTTTTTGTAATTCTGCCGCTATTTTTTCTAACTCTTTTGCAACCTTGTTTAAAGGTACGCTGTTAAGTCTTTTATATACATTTTCAAAATACACATTTGTGTGAACAGTACTATGAGTAGCAGCAGGTGCTTTCGCAGTAGCTAAATTTTTAGGTAAGTATACACCATTCGATGCACTATTAATATCCACCTTAGCTTTTTGCAATATTTGTCGAGCTAAAACGGCAAAGTGATTAGGATGTCCACCTGCTACGATATGATGAGCTGCTGTTTCTGCTGGTCTTACAGCTCCTGCTGCTATCATATTTTCAGATAATACTACAGAACTTGCAGGTTTCCCTAATTGCTGGGTAGCTATTCGAGTCATCGTACTGGCAGTATTACCGCTTCTTACAGTTGTTAATACTGTTTGCGATTTAGTCGAAAGAGCTGATACGCCTCCTCCAGCGAGAGAAATTGCCATATCCGCATTAGCCGCAGTGTACTCTGCTGTGCTTTTTGATACACCTGCTACTTGTAAACTATTGCTTATACCTTGGTGAGTAAGCGACTGTTCCTCTTCACCTGACCATAACTGCCTCAATCCTGTTGAGGCTACATCAGCACCGTGAACAAATACAATTCCGCCTGCTACAGCTCCAACACCCGTCCATGAAGTTCCAACACCGACTGCCGCACCTGCACTTGATTCTAATACTCCTCCTATTAATTTTGCAGCTCCCCAAATTCTTGTGGCAACTGAAGGAGTATCACCAGGCATATCATAAAACCAAATTGGATTATTAGAAAATGTGACAAAACCAGACATTGAAGCATTTGGCTTAGGATCTAAATTCCATCTTCTACCTAACCTCGCATCATATTCCCAATTAGCGGCAGTATAGGTTCCATCTAACTCCTTATCTAATTCCTGCCCGTTAAATCCATACCTATAACTACCCGAAGAGTAACTACGCCCAGCCATTGGCGATCCGAAGGCATAATAATCCGAAGAACTCATGATCACCGCAGTATAGTGGTCAATTAAAAGCGGGCTAGAACTTAAAGAAACTCCGATTCTACGATCCGAAACCGTAGTCAATACATTTCCTAAATGATTATTTAATTCAAAGTACTTATACCCTTTGTAAGTTACAAAATGCTTGGTAACATTCAAATTCTGCACCAACAGCGGTGGTAA